>JBILIX010000381.1:0-13323 GCA_044368835.1 Flavobacteriales bacterium
TGGCTATTGAACCACCCGGACATACTTGACCTTGGTAGTTGAATGCAGTAGGCGAAGTATTCGCTTCTTCTTCGCTTACCACGTAAAGTGATAGGGTTCCGTATTCACAAGCGTTGCAAGGGTCGCACGCTTCATATTGCAATGTGAAAAGGCCGGTTGTATCGGTTGTAGGAACGTATGTGTAGCTCCCATCGGATTGCAATGTGAACATTCCGCCGGAGTTGTCGTCGATGATAGAATAGATGAGAGGCTCGTAATCGAGTTCCACATCGTTGGTTGCTACAGAGCCATTGTATGTTGAATTGATCAGAATTTGGACAGCTTCATCGTTGATGATGGGCATGTCGTTGAGGAAGGTAACCTCGAAAATGAGTGTGGCACTGTCGCATACTCCTGCTGCATCGCATGCCGAGTATTGAAGTGAGTCGAGTCCAAAGAAATTCGCGGTCGCCGCATAAATAAAGCCGTTGTCAGGTGTCGTTATGAATGTGCCGTGCTCTGAGGGCTGAAGCACGCTGATGGTTAATGCATCGTTATCCGCATCGGATGTAAAATCCAAGAAGCTGCCTTCTGTGGCCGAATCTTCTGAAAGCGTGATTTGAGTGTTTTGTGCTTGCGGTGAATCGTTGATCGAAGTAATCACGATTTCAAGTAGGCCTTCGCTGCAGCCGCCATCGGTGTCGCACACGGTGTATGCCAAACTTTCCGTTCCGTAGTAATTTTCGTTGGGGGTATAAGTGAACATTCCATTGCTATTGAGCTCCAGAATTCCGTTGGATGGATTTGAGGTCGTTGTAAAGTTGAGCTCACTTTCTTCTATGTCGCTTACCATGTAAAGAAGCGTTGCGTTCAGTGATATGTCTTCTTCTGTTGAATATGCTTGTTCCAACACGTTTGGTAAATCGTTCACCGAGTTGACGGTTATTTCTAAGCTTGATTCGCTGCATGTACCTTGAGAGTCGCATACCGATACCATCAATGTTTCGGATCCAAACACGTTGGGTTGTGGCACAAATGAGAAATTGCCCGCAGCTGTTAGATTTACTTCACCCAGGTTGGATGAACCAATCAATTCGTAGAACATGGATTGATTTTCCACCTCAAAATCATTGGCAGCGAGATTCACTTCGGCCGGTTGATCCTCGTTGAGGATTAGTGCATCATTGCCAGTTTGTGGCGCATCGTTCGTTGATGAAATTGAGATGTAAACACTGGCTGTATCGCATGCACCGAGCGGATCACACACCAAGAAGGTGAACTGATCGTTACCGAAAAAATTATTGTTGGGCGAGTAGGTGTATTCGCCGGTGTTTTGGATAACTAAAGTGCCGCTAAGCGGTGCAATCATAGTTCCGAAAAACAAGGTCTCTTCATCGTTGTGACTCACAAAGCCTGATAGATTTCCGCTTACTTGTTCGTCTTCCTGAGTTCCAACATTTGTCGAGTTGGCAATCGGCATATCGTTGATGGATAAAACCGATATTTCAAGAACGGCTTCTGTGCATGCATTGTTTTCGTCGCATAGCTGTATGGTTATTTCATCGATACCCCAAAAGTTGGGAGCAGGTGTATAGTTCAACACGCCTGTAATGCTGAGCACGGCAATTCCATTGGATGCAGTTGCAATCATTTCATAATTGATAGCATCTCCTTCTGCATCGAAAGAGCCTGCTCCAATCAACTGGTTGAAGCTTTCGTCTTCATTCAATGTGATCGATTCAACAACCGCTACCGGCGCATCGTTTATCGGGTTGATTGAAATCGTTACTATAGCTTCTGCGCACAATCCTCCGTTGTCGCATGCGCGATAGATAAAGGTGTCTTCGCCATTGAAATTCACATCGGGGGTAAAAACATAGTTTCCATTTGAGAGCCATTGAAGTGTGCCATGTGCAGGTTGAGAAAGCGTTGTAAATGTGAAGGAGCCGCCTTCCGCATCGGTAATGCTCGTTAGTAAATTTCCATTAAGTACAGCGTCTTCGTTTATAGAAGCAGAGGCAGGAGCAGCAAAAGGTGCGGTATTGGAAGTAAGCACATCAATCGTTATAGTAGCAGAACCGCAATTGCCGGTATCATCGCATACTGTATAATTAATGCTTTCGGTTCCTATGAATCCGATGTCTGGTAAATAGGTGAAGCTTCCGTTGCTGCTGAAGTTCAATACGCCGTTTTGGGCGGAATTAATCGCAGTATAAGTTAAGACGTCTGCGTCTCCATCGCTATCATTGGAAGCGGCATTGCCCGTAAGCAGGTTGCCTTGGATTACGGCATATGACTCACCTGCTACTTGCGGAACATCCTCCACAGAAGCAATCTGAATTGCTATGTTGCCTGTGGCGCAAAGTCCGATTGGATCGCAAACTGTGTAAGAAATCGTTTCACTGCCTACGTAGTTTGCAGAGGGTTGGTAGCTGTATGCTGCATTGTTGTTCAGCGTGAATATCCCGTTTTGTGCTCCTTGCGTAACCGTGATGGTAAGGTTGCTGTTGTCGACATCTGAAATTCCGGATATCACGCCGGATGCTGATTGGTCTTCGTTGATATTGAGGTTTAAATTGGCTGCTATAGGTGCATCGTTAACGCTCGCGACATTTATGGAGATCAATCCGCTGACACACGAATTCGCTGCATCACATGCCAGGTATGAAGCACTCACGGTTCCCGAGAAGTTGTTAGTTGGTGTGAAGGTGAAGTTCCCGTTCGGCGTTAAGTTGAAGGTGCCTGAGCTAGCAGTTGTTTGCACGCTGTAGGTCATTTGTGCTGTTTCGACATCGCTTGCATAGTTTCCAAGATTGCCGTTCAGGGTGTTGTCTTCAAGTGCAGTGAGGCTTGCCGGCACAGTCGTTGGCGAGTCATTCACGGAGTTGACCGTTATCGAGAGTGAAGTGGGTGTACAACCGTTTTGCGAGTCGCATACGTTGACAGTGATGGCCTCGTTGCCAAACCAATTTGTGTTGGGTGTATAGGTGAATTGACCGTTCGGGCTGAGGTTGAGTTGCCCACCAGTTGCCGATTGAGTGGCAGAGTAGGTGAGGGAGCCTCCTTCTATGTCGTACTCTCCGTTACTCAAATTTCCACTTAACGTGATGTCTTCATTTGTGTTGAAAGAATCATTGGAAGCAATCGGCAAGTCATTCACGGCATTTACGACCAAGGTCATAGTGGTAGTTGCGCACAAGCCTTGTGGGTCGCATCCTTGAATGCTGATGGTTTGCGTTCCGAAGTAGTTGGTGGGTGCTATGTAGTTGTAAGTTCCGTTGCTGTTAATGATGAGGCCCGCAATGGTGTTGCCACCTGGCACTGTATAGGTCAGCGCATTCTGTTCAGCATCCGCAAGGGTATTGATGCTGCCACTGATATTCGAATCTTCGTTTGTAGTGATTGCAAATGGACTAGCTGTTGGCGCATCGTTGATTCCGTTTATCTGCACATTCACAACCGATGTTGCGCAGTTCACGCCGTCACATGCTTGAATAACGAAGCTGTCGGTGCCGAAGAAATTCGCGCTGGGCGTGTAGCTGAACTGACCGTTGGAATTAACCAAAGCGGCAACACCGTTTGAAGGCTGAGCAAATACCGTGTAGGTAAGTGTGCCGGTATCATCGAAGTCATTGGTCGAAGCATCGATTGTATCCGGTGAGTCTTCATTGATGATTTTATCATCGTTGTTCAGTTGTGGAGGGTCATTGTCGACGTTGTTGATGGTAAGGTTCACTATTCCCTGATCGCATTGACCAACGGCATCGCAAGCGCTGAAGGTGAAGCTTAAGTTGCCCGTGAAGTTTGCCATTGGGGTGAAGGTGTAGCTTCCGTTCGACGAAAGAACTAGCGTGCCCGAGGCAGGCGCCGAAATCAAGCTAAACGTAATGATGTCGTTTTCGGGATCACTAACCAAAGCGTTCAGTGTTCCGGTATAGGTCACATCCTCGCTTAGATTGCTCAGCGTTTGATCATTGGCTGTTGGGTTTAGGTTCGGACCCACAACTGTAAGATTTACCGTTGCTGTGGCATATAGTCCGCAGTGATCGACCACGTAGTATTTGAAGGAGTCTGATCCTGTGAATCCAGTATTTGGAGTGTACGTGAACGTTCCGTCAACGGAAAAGACATTCACGATGCCATTCGTCGGATTCGTGAACTTAAACCAATCCAATGAAGTGTCGATTGGATCTGTTATTGAATCGGGATCACCATCATTGGCTGCCACATTTCCTGTTCTTGCTGTATTGAACTCGACAGAGAAGTTGTCGTTTCCGGCAAAGGGCACGGTATTGCGAAAGATTACATAGAACTCGACTCCGGCAATGTCGCAAGAATTGTTTGCACATACCTGGTAATAAATACTGTCGCCAAAACCAAATTGATTCAGGGGAGGTGTATACTCGAAATTACCGCCGTTCGTGAAGGTAAAGCTGCCGTATGAAGGGCCTTCGACGATGCTGAAGGTTGGAGTTTGGCCGGCTGGTACCAGGTCGTTATCACCTAAATTACCGGTCCATACTTCGTTTTCATTCACAAGGAAGTCGTCATCAAATGCATTGACCTGTGCAAGCGCATATTGGGCTGTGCATAAAGCCATCATCACCAGCAAATGTGTTATAAAGCGAGGCATATCGTTTTTAATTGGCAGTCTGAAATCCCAATACCTGAAAGTGTATGAGAGGCTAGTTGGAAATACTCAGTCTATCAGTTGTCCCACAAATATAATCACGAAATTTCCTGAACGGGCATTGAGGTGTTCATTATCATTTGTTTGCGACAACCATGGAACCCTTTTCTTTCGCTGATCCTTCAACAAATACCGGGTAGGTTCCGGAACACCTGAATTCAAGTGCACTTGCTCATTCTGGCGTTCGATGGTTTCCGCAAAGCTTTGCGTCCGATTGCATCCGTAAGTTACATGGTTGCTCTGTTAGGAACATCGGCTGTGACTGGTCAACTTAAAAGGCCAAAGGCCGGAATACCCGGCCCTTGAATCAATTACGATAGTTTTTCTATTACAGTGATAAGATCTTAAACTCAGTTCTGCGGTTTTCTTCGTGTTGCTTCTCGTCGCATTTCGCGCCGTTCTTACACTTATTGAGCAACTCTTTTTCGCCGTATCCCTTTGCTAAGATTCGCTTGCTGTCAATGCCTTTACCAATGATGTAAAGGGCTGCGCTGTTAGCGCGGTCGTCGGAAAGCTTCAGGTTGAAGTTGTCGTTACCACGTGAATCGGTATGCGAACGCAGTTCAATACGCATGTTTGGATACTTGTTCAGTATGGCAACGATTTTATCGAGTTCCATCGCGGCATCCGGACGAATATCAAACTTCTTGTAATCGTAGTAGATGTTATCGATTTGAATTACGTCGTTTTTGCAAAGCAAAGGCACATCCATGGTGATTGTTTTTGTGCCTACAATACCGCGTGTGTTGAATGCCTCGATGGGTTCGCCGCAGTCTGTTTTCTTTGTGCGCACTTCATAATCACAATCGATGTCGAGTTTTTCAAAGCGGTATTTACCGGATGCATCGGTTGTTGCAGTTTTTGTCTCCCCCGACTTTTTGTTGATGAGTGTAACAGTTAGCCCTGCCACGCCGCTCTTGTCATCCGCATTGAATACGCGGCCTTCGACGTGAGCAACGCTGTCCGGTATGCGCTTCATCTTGATAGCTGCCGCTGCGCTTCCGGTGCTGCCCGCAAGTTGAGAGCTGCTTATTGTTGCACGACCGTCGTTGTATTTTTCACGTTTGCTGATGAATTCATAGTTGCGTGAAGGGTTTAAACAGCGGTTTATCAGGCCACTGTCATCCGTCAGAACGTTGCCAATCTCAACACCGTTTTCGACGATTTTCACGGTTGCGCCAATCAATGGCTTGCCGGTTTCTTCATCCGTAATGGTGATATTTGTGTTGGTACACATTTTTTCGAAGAAGAAGAGATCGTCGTTAATGCCCTGTCCGCTGCGATTGCTGCTGAAATAGCCTGTTTTGCTCGTTGCATTGTAGGTGAAGCCAAAGTCATCGTTGGATGAATTGATATCGCCGCCTAGATTTTCTGCGCGTGACCATGCGTTTGCGCTCCACTCGCTTGTATAGATGTCCAAGCCGCCGAGCCCGGGCCAGCCATTCGATGAGAAATAGAGAACATTTTCAGCTGTGATGTATGGAAATACCTCATCGCCTATTGTGTTCACACGGTTCCCTGCATTGGTTGGTGTCGCCCATGCTGAGCCGTCCCATTCGCTTTTCCAGATGTCTATTCCACCCTGGCCACCCGGCATGTCTGATGCGAAGTATAGTGTCTTACCGTCGGCAGATAGGCTAGGGTGCATGCAGGAGTATTGCGTGCTGTTGAAAGGCATACCCACTTCAATTCCCCATCCTTCGTTTCCTTTAGCAGAAGAATACATTTGAAGACGCACCACGCCTTGATCATCTTTAGCTATTTTTCCGTCAGTCGTGCTACTTCTTGTAATGACTAAAAGATTGCCCTCTGCGTTGAAAGCAAGTGGTCCGCTGTGATAGTCATTGTTAGAATACGTTTCAAAGGCCGTGGCATCAGAGAATGATGCGCCCGTTCCCTTCGCGAAATAGGGCGCGTAAAAGGGACGGTCTGTGCTGCTATTGTTCAGTTTTTTCATGCCCAATGTACCACGATCGCTGATGAAGACAATGCCGTCTCCATAGGCTACTGCGCAAATGTCTGAGGCCACGCCATTCTGATTAATCGGCTTAACTGCGTATGAGTTCTTTTTCTGAAGGTATTCGTCGAGGTTGCCTATGCAGCCTTCGAGCATTTCTGCCCTTGGGTCACCGATATTGCTTTTTCCAAAGGATGTGATCTCTTTTTTCGCTTCTGCATACCGCTGGTTTTGCAATAGCATCAAAATATAGAAGTAATGATCGTTCGCAGTTACGCTATTCGATGCTATAACTTTTGCATATGCTCGTTCAGCATTGCGCGAATCGCCAACCCTCCTGTAACTATCAGCCATCTTTGACCAAGCGGCATAGTTTGAAGTATCTTTCTTCAAACCTTGCTCGTAGTATTTGGCTGCCTGTGAATAAGCCATTCTGCTGTACGCTTTTTCACCCTGAGCAATCTGAGCGATCGAAGAACTAGTGATTAAAATTCCGAAGAGGAGAAGAAGAAAAAAGTTTCTGGTTTTCATGTGTTCGGATATTAGAAGTAACGGGGTGAAATCATTTTGTCCTTGCTGAAATTGAGATCATATCCGATCATAACTTCATGTGAACCTGTATTGTAGTCCTGAAGCATAGACAGTGTGTAGTCGTAGCTATAACCAATACGCAATTGCTTATTGATAAAGGCTCCAAGCATTACGTTCACTGCATCGCCTGTGCGGTATCCGATTCCGGTCCAAATGAAATCGTTGAATAGTACGTTGGCATTAAGATCCAACTGTGTAGGAGCGCCTTTCACAACTTTAAGCATTGCGTTTGGACGAACTTTGATCATGTTGTTCACACTAATTACACCACCTCCTGTGAGGTAGTAGTGGAAGTAATCTACGTTAAATGAATTCTGCACTTCGGTACTGCCGGTTGCAACATCGATACGATTGTAAATCATTCGAGGAATCGAAAGACCACCATACCACTTGGCCGTGCTGTAAAACATACCAAAGCCAAGATTAGGCGCTGTGCGTTTACCGCTACTCATCATGAATTGCTGGTCGTTTTGCAAGTTGAGCTGGCTCAAGTTTTCACTCAGACTTACAAGTCCTAGTTGAAGACCAAATGAAAGTGTCGCATTCTTAAGCCCAAGGCGATAGGCACCATTGGCGCTTACTGAGGTGCGTTGTGAGACTCCAATTTTCTCATTCACGAAGTTGATGCCGGCTCCCATTTTTCCGCCCATGATAGGGGAGTGTATGCTGCCGGTGAGTGTGGTTGGCGCACCATCGAGCCCTACCCATTGTTGGCGGTAGAGCATAGTACCCGAAAGGCACTCTCGAGAACCCGCATAGCCCGGGTTAATGATGGCCTCGTTAAACATGTATTGCGTGAAGTTTGGATCAAACTGTGCGTTGCTCACAAAACATGCAGCCATGCTCAACATGAGCAAAAGGCTTTTTTGGAAGTTCAAGATTGTTTTCATTGTCCTTTCTGTTTTATACATGTTTATTGATTGTTCGAATATTTAATTACGATAAAGCCTGAAAGTTGCTCCGATGCTTTATTCGGATTGATGGTCGAGGCTCCTGTTTCAAGTGCATAGAAGTAAGTACCTTCCGGAACTTTTGTGCTTCCCATGGTTCCGTCTTCGTCGGAATTTCCATTCCAACCGGCCTCATTGGTATAACCTGTTTTCTCATACACAACGTTACCCCAGCGATTGAATATGGTGATTTTGTTTTGCGGATAAGCTTCGATGTTTTCAATCTGAAGTGTCTCGTTTACATTGTCACCGTTTGGTGAGAAACCTGCGGCTACTGTAACGGTATCTCCTTCAACAGCTACGATGATGATAGTGACTGTTGCGCTGAAGCAGTTGCCGAGGTCGTCGCACGCTTCATAAGTAAACTCGTCGAAGCCATCATTCTCGGCATTCGGCACGTATGTGAACGTTCCATCTGTATTGAATGTGAGTGTTCCGTTACTAACCGTAGAGGTTACGATGAACGTAAATCCATCCAGATTCACATCGTTTTCACTGACATTGCCGTTGAGTGTGTCGTTCTCAAACACCGTGTATTGATCATTCTCCGCTGATTGCAATGGGTCGTCAACAGGAAGAACAGTGATGGTTACAACCACCGTTGAACAGTTGCCGTTGTCATCGCAGGCAGTGTATTCAAACGTATCGGTTCCGAAGAAGTCCGGGTCAGGTGTATACGTGAACGTACCATCTTCATTCAGAATTACAGTGCCATTCGTGGTTTCAATAGTGCCAGCGGGTGAGTACGTCAATACATCTCCATCGGCATCGAAATCATTGGTACTTACATCCCCGTTAAGCAGGTCGTCTTCATTCATGGTGAAGCTATCTTCTACAACCGTAGGAATCGTATTCAATTCGATTACATTGATTAGCACGATAGCCGTATCGCAGAATTCAGGATCACACACCTCGTATTGGAAGAAGTCTGTACCGAAGAATCCGGCGTTTGGTATGTAAGTAAACGATCCATCTTCATTCAATAGCAATTCACCGTTGCTGGTTGAATCTGTGAGGTTGTAAGTCAGTATATCACCGTCAATGTCGATGTCGTTGTCGGATGCATTACCGAGCAAGGTTTCGTTTTCATTGGTCGTGTAAGTGTCATCAACCGCTATCAAGCCATCGTTAATTTGCGCGATATCAATGGTCACAGTTGCAGTATCGCAGCCGCTGTTGTCGCAAGCTGAGTAAGTGAATACATCGCTACCATAATAGTTGCTGTTTGGTGTATAGGTGAATGAACCGTCTGCATTAAATACAAGCGTTCCATTTGTAACACCATCTACTAGTGCGAATGTGAGAGCATCGTTTTCTGCATCTGTGTCATTCGTAGCAACAGTGTTTGAAACCACATCGTCTTCTTCTGCAGCGATGAAGTCGTCTACTGCATTGGGTGTGTCGTCGACAGCGTTGATAGTAATGAAAACATCAGCATTATCGCACACACCGGAAGGATCGCACACAGAATAGCTGAACGAATCGGTTCCGCTGAAGTCTGCATTTGGTGTATAGATGAAGCTACCATCGCCCTGGAACTGTAAGGTTCCGTTGGCTACGTTGGTTGTCACTGCAAATGTGAGTACGTCGCCATCAGCATCGGTGTCGTTGGTACCGACGTTGTCTGTCAATACTTCATCTTCGTTGATGGTGTAGTTGTCATCCGTTGCTACCGGATCATTGTTCACCGTTACAACTTCGATGAAGACTGTGGCTTCATCACAAAGTTCTGTTGGGTCGCACATGGAGTAGGTGAATGAATCGGTACCGAGGAAATCAGCATTTGGGGTATACGTGAATGTGCCATCAGCATTGAAGATAAGCGTTCCATTCGTCACGTTGGTTACGATTTCGTAGGTTATTGCATCAGCGTCAGTTTCAATGTCATTGAAAGACACGTCACCGTTGTAAACTTCATTGATATTCACGATTATATTGTCGTCAACAGCAATCGGCGTTGTATTTACAGGGTATACATTGATGGACACCGTGGCCTGATCGCACACGCCAAACGGATCGCATGCTTCGTAGGTTATTACAACCGTTCCAAAGAAATCGATGTTAGGTATAAACGTGAAACTGCCATCTGCGTTCAGTGTGAATGTGCCGTCTACCGTATTGTTTACGATGCTATATGTCAATACATCGCCGTCTGGGTCACTGTCGTTTCCGGATACGTTGTTTGTCAATGTAGTGTTTTCGAAAATATTGAACACATCGTTTTCCGCGATTGGTGGATTACTTGGAAGAACAACGTTGATATAGACTGTAGCCAATGGACATACGCCAAGGGTGTTGCAAGCAAAGTAAGTCAACGAATCCAAACCAATGAAGTTTGCATCGGGTGTGTATGTGAGTGTGCCGTTAGCGTTCAGTGTGATGTCACCGTGAAGCGGACCTGTTGCTATGAATGAGCTCAGATCAAGTCCTTCCGGGTTCAGGTCATTAGCGAGCACGTTTGCTATGATTGCTGTATTGATCAGTGTAGTGAGGGAGTCATCAATAGCCGTGTGAGGGTCAATTACCTGCGTTACGGTAATGGTAACTGTCGCCTGATCGCATTCGCCTAAGTAATCGCAAGCAGTGTACGTGAACGAATCGGTGCCAAAGAACTCAGCGTTTGGAGTGTAGCTGAATGTACCGTCCACTGTGAAGATAAGCGTACCATTGGTGGTTGATGTGTTCAGTGTAAAGGTGAGTGTATCACCGTTCGGATCGCTGTCGTTGTCATCAACATTGCCATTCAGTACGATGTCTTCATTGGTGGTGTAGGTGTCATCTACAGCGATTGGTGCATCATTCGGTATTTGAACCTCAATTGTTACGATAGCATTGTCGCATCCATCTGCATCACAAAGCGTGTATTCGAAAGAGTCAAAACCGAGATAGTCGGTGTTTGGCACATAGGTGAATGAACCATCAGCCTGGATAGTCAATGTTCCGTTTGTTACATCTGATACGAGTGTAACGGTGAGCGCGTCACCATCGCCTTCCACATCATTGAATGTCACGTTGCCGTTGAAGGTTACGTTTTGATCGGTTTGGATAGCGTCGTCATTCGCGACAGGTAGATCAACTACTGGTGTTACCGTAATCGTTACAGTTGTTGCGTCACATATTGGCGTTGGGTCGCATGCAGAATACGTGAATGAATCAGTTCCGTTGAAGTTTGCGGAAGGTGTATACGTGAATGTTCCATCGCCATTGAGCACTAAGTCACCATTGTTAGGCGACGTGAGGAGTATGAATGATAATGGACTGCCATCAGGTTCAACATCATTGGTTCCAACGTTTCCGCTAATAGCAGTGTCTTCTGCTGTAGTGAAGAAGTCTTCACCGGCTACCGGAGGTGCAGATTCAGTTACCGTGATGGTTACCGTAGCGTTGTCGCAAAGACCGGGTCCCGCGCAAACGTTATAAGTGAAGGAGTCATTACCGAGGTAGTTGTTGTTCGGTGTGTATGTAAATGTACCGTTGCTGTTTAGCACCAGTGTTCCATTGCTCACGCCTGTCAATACAGTGAAGGTTAGTGTACCTCCGTCGGTGTTGATGTCGTTATCACCAACGTTCGCATTCAAGACGCCGTTAACAACTACTGAGTAGCTGTCGAAGCCTGCAAATGGAGCGTCGGGCGTATTCGTTACGAAAATGGTAAGGATGTGCGTATCACAAACAGGACCTTCGCATACTTGGTAAATGATCTCTTCAGTTCCTTGGAAGTTTGGTCCAGGAGTGTAGGTAAATGTTCCGTTGGCCGCCATTACAATGGTTCCATTCGCAGCACCGTTAGGAGTACTGTACACCCAACCGGTATTCAGGAACCAGGTTTCAGCTACAGTGCCGCTTACCGGTGTTTCTTCCAATGTATTGAACGTGTCGTCAAGATCACAGAATACTTCAGGAGTGAATGGGGATGGGCTGCAAGGGTTTAACGGATCGCTTCCATTGTTGTCTTCCGTTCCATCGAGTATGCCGTCATTGTCGGTATCAGGATCTGCCGGGTCGGTGCCAATTGCAATTTCTTCGTCATTGGTAAGACCGTCGTTATCGCAGTCATCTGCACCCGCTGTTGGTGGGCTGCATTCGTTCAATGGATCCGTTCCATTGTCAACTTCTTCACCGTCGGTGAAGCCATCGCCATCAGTATCAGGGTTCGTGTTGTCAGTTCCAGCTTCTGTTTCACCGTCATTGTCTAAGCCGTCGTTATCGCAGTCGTTCGTGCCAAGAGCGTTGATGCTCGGATCGCATGGATTGATCGGGTCTGTTCCTGCATCAACTTCATCGCCGTCGTTTACTCCGTCGTTGTCTGTGTCTGCATTGCCTGGATCGGTTCCGGCAGTTTCTTCCTCTGTGCTTGTTAAGCCATCGTTGTCACAGTCTGCAGAAGCAATTGCTCCGGCATTAGGATCACAACCATCGGAAGGATCGCTGCCGTTGTTTGTTTCATCTTCATTGGTTATTCCGTCACCGTCACAATCGGCTATCGGATCGGAAAGACAGTTACCAACATCAACCGTTACTGTCGCGGTTACGCAATTGCCGGCAGCATCACAGATTTCATAAATGAATGCGTCAACGCCTTGATAATCGGCGGCAGGTGTAAAGTCGATTGTATCGTCTGTTGGATCGTTTGCTGTTCCGTTATCGTTCACAACAGCGGTTCCAACACCTTGTGTTGTCACGCTTATGCTGGTTGATGAAGGGCCGTTTGGTCCGAAATCATCATTGGCAAGCACTTCGATGTTTACCGAGGTATTGACAGGCGTTGAGGCGCTATCATCGTTCGCTGAAGGTCCGTTGCAAGCCGCGCTGTTTGGATCGCACGGGTCGAGTGGGTTCGTGCCGTTGTCTACCTCGTTTCCATCGGTAAAACCATCACCATCGGTGTCGGGGTTGCCCGCATCGGTGCCTGCTGCTGTTTCTTCCTCGGTAGTAAGTCCGTCGTTATCACAGTCTGCAGTTGCATTTGCAGAAGCTGGGTTGGGGTCACATGAGTCGGTAGGGTTCGATCCGCCATTCACTTCGTCACCGTCGTTGATGCCATCTCCATCGGTATCGGGGTTGGTCGGGTCTGTACCGTTAAAGGTTTCGTTGTCGTTATCCAGTCCGTCGTTGTCGCAGTCTGATGTTCCGAGTGCGGTTGCAAGCGGTGAGCA
>JBILIX010000236.1:0-4043 GCA_044368835.1 Flavobacteriales bacterium
CGCAGATGCAGTTTGGATGGAGCAGCTGTGGTTAACTCGATCAGCTTGTCGACAGATGTGGATCGCGAATAAATCGCATTGAGGTCGGAAATAAACATAGGCAAAAGCCCCCATGGATGTATTCATGGGGGTGCAGATGCCAAAGGTATGGCTGCTCCTTCTAAACAAGACAATGAAAACGAACCTCCTTGTACTTTTGCGGCGCATGGATACTTCGGAATGTCTTTTTTACTTGCGTTTTCCTCGGGAAGATTGCGATGCGTTGCTCGCCCAAGGCATCGAAGATTCCTTTGTGGTAGAAGCGGGCGTGCCGGTGGATTGGGATAAGCTTCATGACTGGCTGACCCAAAAGGAGGATTGGGTGTTGGGTTGGATAGGGTATGATGTACGTCGTTCGATCGAGCGGTTTGGAAAAGAAAAATTGCGCGCATCTGCATTTCCTCAAATTGCGCTCATTCGACCTACCAATCTTTTTAAGATTCGAGGCGCTGAAGTCGAGGTGATAAAGGGAACTTGGCACGCTTCGCTCAACACCTGGCTTTCAATGCAGCCTGCCGAAGTTGCTAAAGGAGTTGAATTGAAACCGGTTGTTTCGCATGCTGAATACTTGGAGCATATTGCTGCTCTGAAGCGACATATTGCTGTGGGTAATGTATACGAATTGAATTACTGCATGCCTTTCGAGGCGCGGGTACATTTGACAGACGCTCCATCGGTATGGAAGCACATTTACCATCAAACCAAGGCGCCCTTCTCGGCATATGCCCAAGTTGGCGCGCACCACGTGATGTGCGCATCTCCGGAGCGTTATCTCAAGCGTGAAGGCAATCGGGTAATTTCACAACCCATCAAGGGCACAGTGCGCAGAGGTCAAACACCGGAGGAGGACACACGTTTGAAGGATCAGTTGGGTAGCAGCAGAAAGGAGCGCGCCGAGAATGTGATGATTGTGGATTTAGTGCGCAACGATTTGTCGCGTTGCGCCGAGCGCGACAGTGTGCAGGTTGAGGAGCTATTTGGAGTTCACTCTTTCAAGACGGTGCATCATTTGGTCTCAACCATTCGATGCGATGTGGCGCCGGAAACCTCTTGGGTCGATTTAATAAAGGCTACTTTTCCGATGGGCAGCATGACAGGCGCACCCAAGTTGAGCGCCATGCAACTCATAGCGCAACACGAGGAAACGGAACGCGGAATTTATTCGGGTTCTATCGGATACATCGAACCCGGCGGAGATTTCGATTTCAATGTGGTCATACGAAGTGTACAATACGATGCTGCCTCACAACTGGCAAGTTGCCATGTAGGCGGCGCTATTACAGCATTGTGCGAGGCAGAGGATGAGTACAACGAATGTCTGCTCAAGGCGGAAGCCGTGCTACGAGCGTTGCGTGGTTGATTCTGCGCGATGGTAGAGGTCTACCGATACGAGTATGGCAATGAATCCCCAGAATGGTATCGATGCTTTGTCGGTGTCTAGATAGTTGTTGAGCACGCCGTGAATGAAGTATGTCATGAGGCCGAGATAGGTGCCTGCAACCAGTCGTTTGATATCGCCATCTTCCATCGAATAGAATAGCCGGAATGCAAGTGCACTTATGGTATACAAAAGACCGATTACCCAAATGGTTCCGGGCACGCCTTGCTCACAGAGAGGTCCTAGGTATTCGCTGTGTGCATTGCCGCCATCGCCCTGATTGGTGCTGATGATAGTTCGGTCTTTGGAACGCTGAAAGGGTGCGTAAACAAATTGATACGTACCGGGGCCCCAACCTACAAGCGGTCGCTCCTTAAATAGTTCTATCGCACAATTCCAACGATTCAGGCGCTCCAGATTACTGGCATCGGAAGAAACGTTGGAAATTGAACTAACGTGTTCGTCGAGGTTGTCGCTGCTTTCCTGTTTGTTTTGCTCCAGGCTCATTACGATGTCGTCCCAACCAATCAGTAGAATACCTGTTGCCAGCGATGCCCCGACAATGAGGTGCTTCAATTGAATGCGCAAGAGCATGACGGCGAGAATTGCTGCAGCGCCAATTATGGAAATCCATGCAGCGCGGGTATATGACAAGACAAGTCCCGTTGTGAGAATGAAGAAGCCTATGGTGAGCAATACGCGCGTTAACACGTTCATATTGCGCTGCATGAGAAGAGCAATAACAATTGGAAAGAACATCGCTAAAACGGCCCCATAGCTTGTGTGGTCTTTGAAAAGTGGCTCCATCACCCAGTGTGCAGAGTCTTTGTCGAAACCAAATTGAGCATGGCGGGTAACAGTGTACACAATTACGCAGGTCAGGGAGAAAAAGTAGAGCAGCAGATAGGATTTCATCATCGCCCGATTGCGGAAAATATGTGTGGCGATGAAGTAGAACGAAACGATGAACCACAGCCTTGTAGTGAGAAATTTCAAGCTCACAACGGGGTATTCACTGGTCATGCATGTGAGGGCCATCCACCCTAAGTAGGCATAGAGCAAATAGCTGACAGGATGTTTGAAGATTGCTTGGTCAATGCTTTTTCCCGAAAGAAGTTTGAATACGAAGAGCACGAGAACGCCAAACAGAAGTGGCTCTGTGGGCAGGTACATGCCTACGCCTCCAATTTCTAGATCATCTAGATTAATGCTGAAAGGAGTACAAAACGCAATGAAGAGAATGAGATAATCCAGTTTGAAGAACGCAGCCCAAAGCACGGTAAGTGCTGCAGGAATGAGCAACACCGCATACTGTTCCATATAAATGCCAACCGCCATGATTGCAATGAAGCATGCGGAAAGCAAATAGAGTGTTCTTTTGGAAATGGTTGATGCGTTGGTCATGCAATCAAATTCTGCCTTGTGAACGCAGTCTTTTGAAGTTGTCGAGCACAAGCAAAATGATAAACGTGAATACAAAAGCGGACAGTGTGCTCATGGCAACGATGAGCCAGCGAATCGGAAATGATTTTTTGTCGGCGGCACTGGCATAATCGACAACGCGCATAACAGGAATGTTGCTTTCTACGTCAATTTTCATTAGGTCGTAGCGCTTGCGCAACACGTTTAGTTTTTCATATGCTTCTTTCAAATTTGTTTCGAGATTGACATACGTGGTGCCGTATTTCGAAAGAAAGTCCATTTGTTGTTTTAGCTGAAGTGCTCGGTCGGGATGTCCTCCCGCGATTGCGGTGCCATACATTTCTGTGAGCGCTGCGATTTGATCGATGTAGCTGTATACACCCATTTCTTGCAGCACTTTCATGGAGTCTTCCATGGTTTTTACTTCATTCAAAACACTTTGCAGCGAAGACTCGGCGTATTTGAATGCGGTCATTGCTCGTTCGCTTCGCATGCGATTCGCAACCGAGTCAGAGTAGAGTGCAATGTCGTTGGCCATATCGCGCGCACGCTCCGGTTTTTCATCCAAAACGGATACTTCCACCGAGCCGAATTTTGTGAGTTGCGCAGAAACATTGCTCTGATATTCTTTCGCGATTAGTGTATTGGCACCGCGTTGATCGCGTTGCACGTCATACACTTCCCACAATTGATATTTATCGATGATTTTGTTGCGCACCTGATCGGAGTTGATCATTTGAAGCAAACGCTCCGCATCTTCTTCCTCCCCGAAGGTGAGCAAGTCTTCCTTCTGAACGTCTTCCAGAAGTTGGGCGCCAAAGGAGTGTTGCTGCTCTGCATACAACACCACGGTGCTCTTGTATCGTTCTTTGAGAATAAGACTGACAACGGCAGAAACTACAGCTGCAGCAAGCGAAACCAGTAGGATGGGTTTTCTCCACGAGTAGAGAAGAATGAACAGGTTGGACGAATCAAGTGACGTCGTTTTGTTTTCTGAATGGCTCTCGTTCATGTTCATGATAGGATTGGCTGTAAAGGTAAAGCTCGTTTTAACTTTCTTCCGTTACTTGATGTGTTATTGGCAGAATCTTCTTTATATCGCGCACAGGGAGCATGCTCGTGAGAATTCCGATGAGGACAACCGAGCCTGTGATACTCCCCGCGGTCAGCACGGCTGATAAGTTTGCACTTGCAATTAAACTTC
>JBILIX010000237.1:0-4036 GCA_044368835.1 Flavobacteriales bacterium
CTTCCACCTTCAACGTGTATTCGAAGAATACTCCGGGTACACGCTCTTGACGGTTGAATGCGAAAGGAGGATTGTTATCAATGATCGGAAAATTGGAAGTTAAGGTGTCGCGATAGTCATCGAATACATAGGTAAAACCGGTAGTGAAAGTGTTCGCTTCGTTTAGAATGCGTGATGCGAAAAGCAGGTTAACGCGTCCGCTGCGCTGCTGTCCGTTGTACGTTTGAAATCCGTATTCACCATCCTGATCGTGATAGAGCGCGTTCACCTGTGAGCCAAAACTCTTCCAAGGTTTACCGGGAAACACATAGCCCACTTTCGTGGACGCTTCGTATCGGCGCGTCTGCGTATTCACCCCCCACAGTTGTGAACGTACTTCATCGGTTGGATTGTAATCCAATTGACCGCTCACCGTGTTGATGTTTTGATAATTCAAGGCTACTTGAGCTCCTAGTCCGTTGTGCCCATCGATGTGCCATTCGTTGCGCAACGAGATATTCGAGAACAGCGGATTGTCGAGGAAGCCATCACCGTTCATGTCGGTGCGCAGTTGCGACATAGCTCCATGCGCTAAAAGGCTTCCCTTGATATGGCGGTGCTCATGTTCATGCCCTTCATCGTGGTCATGCTCTTCGCCGTGTTCGTGTTCTTCCCCTAGTGCATGCCCATGTTCCTCTTCTGCAACCTCGATTTCTCCTTCCTTCTCCGATTTTGGCCCAACCACCAGATTGAGCTCCATGCGCCCGCCGTTGCCGGCATAAGCGTTCAAGTGAAAGCGCTCTGCGGTGTCGGGATTTTTCAGTGCTACGTTGATTTGTCCCGCCATGCTTTCATACCCGCTGGTAATCGACCCCACGCCTTTGGTAACGTAGATGTTTTTCACCCAAGGGCCGGGCACATAGGTAAGTCCATACGTGCTTGAAAGACCGCGAACGGAAGGAATATTGTCGAACAACATTTGTGTGTATTTGCCTTCGAGCCCAAGCATTCGAATTTGGCGTGTACCGGTAATCGCATCTGCATAAGCTGCGTCGACGGAGGCATTGGTCTCGAAGCTTTCACTCAGGTTGCAACAAGCGGCCTTGCAAAGCTCTTTCTCGTTCATCACTTGAAAGAGTTGCGGGTCGCGTGAGTTGATGAAGGTAGTACTGCGCTCGCCTTCGACGTTTACAGCTCCCATGTCGATTGTTGCTTCACGAAGTGTGACGTCGATGGTCGTTTGACCGCTGTATGCAATGGTGTCAGAAACGAAGTTGACGCTTTGGAAAATGAGTTGCTTTGCCCCGGGGGGAATTCCGATGCGGTAGTTCCCGGATGCATCGGTCACGGTGCCACTGCGCGTTCCCTCCCATAAAACCACAGCGCCTATGATGGATTCTTCTTTGCCATCATTTGATCGCCCAAGCACGGTGCCCGATACTCCTTGAGCATGAGCCGCGAGAACTGAAAGTATCAGTACCGCCAAGAAAATGATTCGCATGGTGCTCAGTGTTTTTCGAGTTCTCGATACTTACAGCAGCCGTGCACTCGAGCATACTGCTCATCGGTACAAGTGCTTTTCTCGGTGTCGTAACCCGCCTCATTGAGTAGTGCGTGAATTTGAGTCTCCGTAATTTTTGAGGGTTTGTAGGTCACGGTCAATAGATTATTCGAAAGCTGAAAATCTGCTTGTAGTATGCCCTTGGTATCGAGGGCGGCTTCTATCGATTTTTCACACATGCCACACACGCCCGCTACCCAGAAGGTCGCAGTTATGGGTTTGTTGTCGGTTTTCTGAGAAAATGCAGATACTGAAATCGTCAGTGTCAGCAAGAGTATAAATGCCTTTTTCATGTTTTTTGAATTGCTATTTCTTACAAGTAAATTCCGTGTAATTGCGCACAGCAGTGCGCAAAAAATTGAAGTTGATGCGAAAATGACCTCACATCAAAACACACTGCTTACGCGTATAGAACGAGCGAATGAAAAAGCAAGTACCGTTTGCTATTCGGCGGGGGATAATCGTTTTTTGAAAACGTGATTGCCTGTGCGATGTTAACGGAAGCAATCGGATTTGAATAAACAATCGGTTCTGAAAAAATGGTCGGAATGAATCGGGCTATTTCAGAAGGCTGGTGTGATTCATCCACTTTCAATTCGATGTGAATGAACGAACAACAATCTCCTTTTTTGCAACAATGATCATCGTTGTTTTCGGATGTGTGATTGCATGTATCGGAAGGGAGAAAGTGGAAGTCGGAAAGATGTCCGCAACAGTAATGCAGATGCAGCTGCATACCAACTGTAAGCAGGGTATATACACTGAGTGTCGTTATGAGGAGCAATCGCTTCACACTAGCGAAGATACAACTAATTCAGTTGAAACACCGTGTAGTGTTCGCTCTCAAAAACAATCGAATACGGGATGTCTAACGGCATGCGTTGCTGCGGCACAAAGAGAAATGAACAGCCGAGCTTCGCTATGCTGCTAAGGTGTTCTGCAGTGCACTGTTCCGGATTTACCAGCCAGCCTTTGCGATTTAAGAAATAGAATTCGTTGGGATTTGCATTGGATACAAGGCCCACAAGCTCTCCCGGACTGCAAACTGAATTAGCAATTTCTTCCAGTTGAAGTTTATGAAGTGCATTTGGCTTGATGAAGAAATCGTGTTGCTGATTGGCTATCGACTCAATGAATCCTACTATAAGCAACACCATTGCTAATCGCGGATGAAGTTTTTCCAAGATCATGGCACCTCCCAAGGCAAGCCATGGAATGAGAATAAGTGCATAGTATCCATGGTGTGTAAATAGACTCCCGGACTTCATCATGTAGAGAATAATCAAGGGCAGAATTACTGCCGTTACTCCTAACACAATGCGGTTGCCCTTGAACAGCAGATAGAGAATGCCCGCAAGTGAAAGAATGCCCCAGATGTATGCCTGATAAGCGGAGTAGTAAAAGCGTTCAGCCACTTCCCAACCGTGCGATAGCAGCTCGGCAGCGCCTGTAGTGAGGGGCTTTCCTGAATTGTACCATTGACCGAACGTTGCTGAAAGATGCACGTTCCACCTGAAATACCACCACCAGACCATGACCAAGACAAGCGAGGATGCAGCAGCGAAAAACAGTTTGCGTCGCAGCGGTGTGGAAGGATTGAAAAAAGGAAACGCAAGCAGTGCCAGGTACAAACCGAATGGAATCTTGATAAGCGTTCCTAAAGCAGCAAACAGGAAATACCCCAACAACTTCAAGCCTCCGCCTGCCTTGAGATAGTTGAAACCATAGTACAAGGCGATTATAACCAATGAGAGAGCCGCCGGGTCGGGCATCACTTTTCGTCCCAAATGAAAGAGTGAAGAGGCGCCAAAAAGAATGGTGGCCCACGCTGCTGATTTTTCCGGAATGAATGAACGAGCCAACAGAAAGAAATACCAACTGCCCAAGGAAACGATGAGAAGCACTATCAATCGGCCATACCAATGATCATAGCCGAAGGGAATAGACATCAAATGAATTGCATATGGGATGGCCGGAAACTCCATTCCCACCACTCCTCTCATTTCGCCAGTTTCATCAATCGTGGGGTAGAGGATGTTGTTGTCGAGCTGATGGAAGTTTCGGGCTACCATCATCGAAGTAGTTTGTCGCCAATTGTGCGCTACTTCCACAGGTGGGTTTGTAATGTGAAACAGGCGCACCAAAAACAACAATGCAACGAATGCAATGACAAAGCGTGTATGAACCGAAAGTGATCGCAGCATCACTTCATTCCAAGTTCTGATTGTATGGTGGCCATGCGAGCTTCCATTTCAGCCACTTGTTTACGGTAATGATCCTGTCCGCTAAAGGGGGCTTTCATCGAGAAGTAGAATTTTATTTTGGGCTCTGTGCCGCTAGGTCTGGCGGATATTTTACTGCCATCAGCCAGTACAAACTGCAACACGTTCGATGTGGGAAGTTCTAGCTTCACGCTTTCACCTGTGCGCAGATTGGTGGATTGCTGCAGTTGAATGTCGCGAAGTTCCACCACATCCGAACCAGCGAGTTGCTTCG
>JBILIX010000238.1:0-4034 GCA_044368835.1 Flavobacteriales bacterium
TACCCTATTTCAATTCTGCAAGTATGAAAGGAATTCTCATGCTTATGCAGCGTATCAAAAAAGGAATTGACAGCGGGTACTCGTGGAGTATCAGTTGGAATGTAGAGGACGATGATGAGTTTCTACTCGATGCCGCTGAGTCATTTGAAGAAATGCTCGAGGTGCCCATCCACCTCATAAAATCTTAAGGAACTAGCCTTTTTGTTCATCCGCCGATTTGAAAAGCGAATCAACGAAATCGTGTCGGTTGAACACCTGCAGGTCGCCAATTTTCTCACCAACACCAATGTATTTTACAGGGATACTAAACTGATCGCTAATACCGATAACCACTCCGCCTTTTGCGGTGCCATCAATTTTGGTGATTGCCAAAGCATTTACTTCAGTAGCGGCCGTGAATTGCTTGGCTTGTTCAAATGCATTTTGGCCGGTCGAACCATCCAGCACCAATAGAATTTCATGCGGAGCATCGGGGGTAACCTTCTGCATTACTCGCTTAATTTTCGAAAGCTCATTCATGAGGCCTACTTTGTTGTGCAAGCGACCTGCTGTATCAATCAATACCACATCCATTTGCTGAGCAACCGCGCTTTGGAGCGTATCAAATGCGACACTGGCAGGATCTGCTCCCATACCCTGAGCAACAATCGGCGCACCTGCGCGCTCACTCCAGACCTTCAGTTGATCGACAGCAGCAGCCCGGAACGTATCGGCAGCACCCAGCATAACCTTTTTACCCTGGCCTTTCAACTGATTTGCGAGCTTTCCGATGGTGGTCGTTTTTCCCACTCCGTTTACGCCCACCACCATGATAACATAGGGGCCGTTCATTTTCGGGATGAATACTTCCTCTCCGCTCTCCCCCTCATGGCCCTTCAACAACGACGAGATTTCTTGTCTGAGAATACCATTCAGCTCCGAGGTATTCATGAATTTATCGCGCTTCACGCGCTCCTCAATGCTTCGAATGATTTTGAGGGTAGTTTCCACACCCACGTCACTGCCAATGAGCATTTCCTCCAAGTTGTCGAGTACCTCATCGTCGACCTGACTTTTACCCACAATAATTTTGGCCAGTTTCGAAAAGAAACCCGTGCGGGTTTTCTCCAAACCCTGATCTAAACTTTCCTTCTTTTCAGAGGAGAACAGACGTTTAAAAAAATTCATGTGTGCGCTGTGGGGTAAAACAAAAAAGACTTTCCCCAGAAGAGAAAAGTCTTTCTATACGTTGAGTAACAAATGATCAGCCCTTGGTAAACCAAGCCTGAACACCGTCGTTGTGTACAATCTCTTCTTTGAATGAGTAAGCGCCGGATTTTGGCGACTTCACCATCTTAATCACCTTGGTGTGGTTCTTACCACTACCGGTTTGCAGGGTTGCAACTACCTTCTTTGCCATGGCTTATTCTTTATTTAATTTCTTTGTGAACAGTCATTTTCTTCAGAATCGGATTGTACTTTTTCTTCTCCAGACGATCCGGAGTGTTTTTGCGATTCTTGGTTGTGATGTAACGGCTGGTGCCGGGCATGCCCGACTCCTTGTGCTCGGTGCACTCCATAATCACTTGAACTCGATTTCCTTTCTTTGCCATTGTCTTATATTCTTGAATGGGGGCGCGAATGTACGGTGTTTTTTATACTAACCAAGCAAAAATCTCATGTTTTTTTACTTGGCAACGGAACAACCGACAAACAGCGCTCAAAAATACGCCTGTTTTCCAGCCATTTAAAACATTTCCATCTTTTATTTTCAGGCGGCTCTAGCCCGCTCCAACCAAACAGCATCTTGTTGAAAAGCCCTTGAACATTGCTACAGAAAGCAATCTGTGTAAAATAAATTTGAAACTAGTCGTTCTGCGTCTTTACGCATCCTAATCCCTTTTAACTGAATTGCACAGTGGCCAGAAACACCAGTAAACACACCGAAGAGCCGGAAACAAGCGAAATACCTGCCGACAATAAGCGAAAAGCAAAGTCGAGCGGAAATGGAAAATGGGCTCGGTTTATCAATTTCATTCGCGACCCGCGCGTTCAGAAAATCATTGGAATCTTCACCGTGCTGTTTAGCGTGTTCACCTTGCTGGCTTGTGTATCGTTCCTTTTCAATGGATCACACGACCAACGTTTGGTGCTTGGTCAATACGACACCCCACAAAGTCAGTACGAGCCCTACACCAATTGGATGGGAAAAATTGGCGCTCACGTAGCGTGGTTCTTCATGAACAAATACTTCGGTTTGGGTGCTATTTTCCTTCCGCTCATCATTTTCGTAATTGGATGGCGCATTTGGTGGGGCCGAGACCTCCTGCCCTTCTGGAAAACCATTCGCATTTCCGCACTTGCCATGTTCTTCTTTCCCCTGGCTATCGGATTTCTTTTCCATCACCGTGTTGAAGGGCTCGACCGCACCATTGAGATTAGCTGCAACCCAAATCTGGTAGGCGGTTACGGACACCTTGCAACACTCTGGTGCGTATTCACCATTGGCTGGTGGGGAACCCTCATGCTGCTGCTGTTTACTGTTGGCGCCTTTCTGATTTTCAATTTCAATCATCACGTAGAAGCTGCATGGTTGAGATTCAGCGAGTGGTGGGCCGATATGCTCAAAGCCAACCCCAAGGATGAGGAGGAGGAAGAAGAAGAAACGAAGCCCATCAAGGCTGCAGCGCCCGTTGCCGTGAGAAACGAGATTAACACACCACCGACCGAAACAACTGTTGAAGTGAAAGTTCCGATTGTGGAGCCCGAAGCTCCTTGGGAAAACAAAGAAATAGTATTTGAGGAAGAGGAGATTGTGGAGGAACCTGAACCTGTGACTCTCGACGAGGATGAGGAAGAAGAGGACGACCTCCCCATGGCCGAAGAAATCGAACTTTCCGAGGAAGAAATACTTGAGCCTGAGCCCCTAGTTATAGAACGTTCGCCCTCTGGCGGACCTACAACCATTCAAGTGGATGAAGACTTCTCGGTTGAGCTGAATGCAGCGGAGGAAGAGTTGGATGGAGAAGAAATTCAGCGTAGTCTAGAATCGCTCGGGCCATTCGACCCAAGGCTCGATTTATCGCGCTATACTTTTCCTCCTATCGATTTGCTGAAGGCGCATGGTGGTCAAGGCCCACAAATAGATAAGGAAGAACTCGAGGAGAACAAGAACAAGATTGTCGAAACGCTCAATCACTACAAGATTGAGATCGCCAAGATCAAGGCCAGCATTGGCCCCACGGTAACGCTCTACGAAATCATACCGGCTCCCGGGGTTCGCATCAGCAAAATCAAAAACCTGGAAGACGACATTGCCTTGAGCCTTGCAGCATTGGGCATACGCATTATTGCGCCCATTCCGGGCAAGGGAACCATCGGTATTGAAGTGCCCAACTCGAAGCCTGATGTGGTAAGTATGCGTTCGCTCATCAATTCGGAGAAGTTTCAAAATGCGGAAATGGAACTGCCCGTCGTGTTGGGAAAAACCATCTCAAACGAAAATTTCGTAGCCGACTTGGCCAAAATGCCCCACTTGCTCATGGCAGGTGCCACAGGTCAAGGTAAGTCGGTAGGGCTAAATGCGATATTGGTTTCACTGCTCTACAAGAAGCACCCCGCAGAAATCAAATTCGTATTGGTCGACCCCAAAAAGGTTGAGCTTACGCTCTTCAATAAAATCGAGCGACACTTTTTGGCCAAACTTCCGAATGAGGCCGATGCGATTATAACAGACGTTCAGAAAGTGGTTCGCACACTGCAGTCGCTGTGCATCGAAATGGACAACCGCTATGAGTTATTGAAAACAGCAGGTTGCCGCAATATCAAGGAATACAACGGAAAGTTCGTGGCACGCCGACTGAACCCGGAAAATGGTCACCGTTTCCTCCCCTACATTGTTTTGGTTGTAGATGAATTCGCCGACCTCATAATGACTGCCGGCAGGGAGGTTGAAACGCCCATTGCACGACTAGCCCAATTGGCCCGCGCCATCGGCATTCACCTCATTATTGCCACCCAACGTCCATCGGTAAACATCATTACGGGCACCATCA
>JBILIX010000388.1:0-4023 GCA_044368835.1 Flavobacteriales bacterium
TGCTGTGCCTACCAGTGAGACTTCTGAAGTGAATGAAGGACACTGATCGAACTGCTGAATTTCTACGCTGTAGTTGCCTGCTGTTGTATAATCGTAGGTGGCTGATGTAGCGCCTGCAATTGGGTTACCGTCTAAATACCACTGATAGCTTTGAGCAGGATCAATGCAAGTGAGTGTAGTATTGTTGAATGTGAACTCAGGTGTAAACGGTGTAAGATCCGCAAAACGGATGTAGCAAGGGTAGGTAACCTGGTCGATGAATGCGTTGCGGTTGCGCTGCTCGTATTGAATGTATTCGTTGCGCGTAATTTCCCAGCTATCCGCCGCATCTTGGAAGTGCCACTGCTTGAGCAAGTGCTCGTTTTGGCCGTATTGAATGATGATCGAAATCTGCTCAGGCAAACTGAAATCGGCTGTAGCGCTGTTGTTCTTCGTTGCTTGATACATCACTGCTCTTGCTGCGTTGCCTTTGAAGCTATCGCGCATTTCATATACAGTCTGACCGATGTCGTTGGTTCCACGCAGACAGTCTTCATATGTGCTTGTCGCGTTCACAACCTCACCGTAGGGGTAGTTACTGCGTACAGCGTTTACTTCATTTTGAAAAACTGGCGACAGGTTGTGCAAGTCGCTCACCTCAAATGACTGATCGAAGGCAGCGTCAAAATAAGTGGGCATCCAGCTTTGTGGATAGTGGTGTTCGCGGCTGAGGCTGGTCCACTGGAATCCGGCTTCAAATAAGTAGGGCACTCCGCTGTATTGACATTCCACCATGTTCTGTGTTGCTCCGTTTACAACCGTATCGCGCACGTAGAAATTGTTTACAAGCGTGCTGATGTAGTTGCTGTAGTATACCTGGAAGTAGTTGGATGGATTCATCAACGTAGTCAGATCAGAAACCAATGAGGGACTGGTTACATTGATTGCGTTGTATAGCGAGCCGAAGTTTGGCGCCGGGGTGTCGACGGTAGATGTTGTAGGGTTTGAAGTCAAGTAGTTTTCGAAGCCTAACTGACCGTTGAATGCAAATGCTGCTAAGTGGTACGTAAAACCAGCTTCGATGGCACGTGCATCAAAGCTAGCTGCCTCTCCAACATATACAACTTGAGCATTGCCGATCCATTGGCCTCGCACATATGTTGTGCCGTCAACAGGCGACTCACTCACAGGAGAACCTTTCTTGCGAAGTACGATGTAGCCTTCAGCGGGTGAAGGGGCAGCGTTAACGGTAGTTTGAAAATCCCATGAACGAACGTTGTCGAATGCAATGGATGCAGCTTGTGCTGTGGGTTCTGTTGCAAAACCGCCGGAGATGGCATATAAATTCACTACGTAGAGTGGTTCACTCACGTCGTTGCTGCTGATGGTTACAGTGCAAAAGTGTGAGCCGTTGAAAGTAGGGGTGAAGTTGACTACTACAGATTGATTGCCATTTGCAGCAACAGCGAATGGGGAAAACGAAACTGAGAATTCAGAAGCGTTGGCGCCTAAGAGCTCAATGTTCGCGATGTTGAGTGAAGCAGTAGAGCCGAGGTTTTGAATGTTCAATGTCTGCGACAAACCAGCTCCCATGAAGACAGTAAAACCGCTTGGGATGTTATTGGAGCCGTCTGTAACATTGATTTCTTGTGCAGTACCCGCTGTTGGTGCAATTAGAGAAATCTCATCGAGTGCCACGTTGTGACCCGAAGTTTTCTCGGTGAAAAACCAACGGATGAAGCGGGTGCTTGCCGCAGGGTTATCCGTGAACATTGTAAAGGCTGTTGCCGGAAGTTCACCACCCATGAAGGAGCGCAGCGTGGTGAAGTTAGTTCCATCAACACTTTCCTGAATGGTGAAGGTGCCCTGGAAAGCTCCTCCGCTGTTTTGTCCTTTCATATAGTAGCTGAGTGCACCGGGTTCTTCGGCAAACTCAAGAAGAACGAAATCGCCTGTTGCATCCAATCGACAGGCCTGTCCGTCTTGTCCGTTGGCATAGCGCGTGTTGCTGGCACCTAGAGATTCAGACCAACCGGCTGGAGCGTTCACGTCGAAATTCCAGGCGGAAGGTAAAATTGCTTGAGCACCGGCAACGGTTGAATAGATTGCCAACAGGGCGGTGCAGATAAAGGTAAGTGTACTTTTCATTATAGTGTACTTGGTTAATTGCTTATCGAATAGTGAGTGTAAGACCTACTGTCCAGCGCAAGCCCATACCGTAGTAAACTCCGGCAGAAGATGCATTGAACCCAGGGTTATTCTGAGGTTTGAACTCGTTGTTGAGTGCGTCGGTAACGAATACTTCATCCAACACATTCAGGATGTTGAAGCGAAGCATGAGGTTATAGTCTTTGGAAATATCACGTCCATACCCCATACTTAAATCGAGCATGTTGTATGCAGGCATTTTCCACGACTGCTTTCCGGCGTTTTCACCGCTTAACCCGTCGGGGTTGAACTCGGCGAAGTTGTTGTCGAAACGTGTGAACCGTGGCTTGAAGTAGAAGCCTTTGAAGGGGCTGTATCGAACCGCAAAGCTGGTTTGAAATTGAGCTGCATCGCCCACTTTGATGTTGCGTGCGTCAAACTCGATGGGGTCGCCAACCGTGTTTCCGTTTTCATCGGTCACGTAGGCGATAGCCGCCGACTTCCAACGCCAGTCACCAACCGATAGAACACCTTCAAATGAAAGTTGCCTGTCGGCAACCCACTCTGCATCGAGCTCAACACCCTGGTGCAGCGCGCGCATTCCGGGAACGTTGTAGTAGTAGTTTTCTGTTCCGTTGGTGCGTGTGCCGGTTACAGGACGGTTGTTCCAAATGGTGTAGTAGGCATTCAGAGTCGCCTTGAATTCTTTTGTGTTGTAGTTGGCACCCACTTCAGCGGAAGAAATTTCTTCGTTGCGCAAGTTGCTGAAGGTTTCTAAACTTGTGCTGTAGTAGGTGTTGGCCAACATGGGTGCACGCGACAAGAAACCGGCGTTCATAAACACAGAGGCGCGCTTGTTGAATCGGTAGTTGAATCCGGTTTTGATTGTGCCTCCGTTGAAATTCTTCCATCCACTTTCGATTTTATTGCCCAATGAATCGCGCATGGCAAAGTGATCAACGCGGTTGTAACGGCTGTTGGAAACCGTTGCGTTTACGAATGCAGTATAGCTTTCGCCGGAATATTCCGCCAGTGCAAAAAGGCCCGATTGCAACACGTTGCTCGTGATGTCGTAGTTGATGCGGTCGCCTTCGTAGCGAATGACTTTAGCGAGGTCTGTGTTTTCGTATTCGGTTGAATTGTTTTGATCCTGGATATAGCGTGAAGCTGTTTTTTTATCAATCAATGCATAGTCTGCACCGAGCAAATCGTATACGATTTGATAGCGATCAACACTGTAGTAACGCACATCCAAACCACCGGATAATTCAAGCTGCTTATTGATTTCTGATTTGAATGTTGAAAGAAGACCGTACCATTGATGGTTGTTAATGCTTGATTGTAAATAGTAGGAAGCCGCGTATTGGTTCGGATCATCGATGTAGTTCAAGTTGGCGGGACTTATTACTACACCCAAGAAGTTGGTGAACGTCTTGGTGTTCTTGTCATACATGTATTGAAAGTCGATGTGGCCCGTTGAGTCTTGAAGCGAAGTGTTGGGTCGCATGCCACCACCATTCCCAAAAGAGGCGTACAGCACATTCGAAAGAGCGAATTTTTCGCTCGGTGTCCAGAAGTGCTTGAAGTTCACGATAGGCTTGTGATAGTAGTTGTTGCGACCCGATTGAGTTTCAACCGGTGCTTCTGCGTCGAATCGGTTGCGCGACAGATAGCCCCACTCCGAGTTAAAACGTAACCCACGGTCGAGTGGAACTTGTTGCGCAAAAGAACCGGCTGTATCAGCGCCGTTGGCAACTGCGTAATCAACATCGTAAAACGACATGCGGTTTCTTCCCAGCCGCTGCTCATGTTCTTGCGGGCTTCCCATGGCAGAGAGAGAAAATGCGTGCTTGTCAAATTGCTTTTGAACCTTAATGAAATAGAACAGTTGTTCGC
>JBILIX010000239.1:0-4021 GCA_044368835.1 Flavobacteriales bacterium
GTGTTTGAGTTGCCCGAAGGAGCAAAAACAACCAAAGGACGTGCGATTCAGAACCTCATTCAAATTGAGCAGGACGATAAGCTGCTTGCATACATTCCTGTGAAGGATTTGATGAACGAGGATTACGTGAAGAGCAATTATGTAATTCTTTGCACCAAGCAAGGCCTTATCAAGAAAACCTCTTTAGAAGCTTATTCTCGTCCGCGTTCAAATGGTATCAATGCCATTACGATTGTGGAAGGAGATGAACTTCTTTCAGCCCAACTCACCAACGGAAACTGTGAAGTGATTATGGGAACACGCGAAGGAAAAGCCATACGCTTCAACGAGAACACCGTTCGTGCAGTAGGTCGCACCGCACAAGGGGTGAAGGCCGTATCGCTCGGCGGTGAGAAAAATGAAGTGATAGGCATGGTATGCGTTGACAACCCGAATACTGACATCCTAGTGGTTAGTGAAAAAGGATTCGGAAAGCGCTCAGCGCTGGAAGACTACCGCATCACGAACCGCGGTGGAAAAGGTGTGAAGACCATCAACATTACGGAGAAGACCGGTGATTTAATAGCGATACTGAGCGTTGACAATGACTACGACTTTATGATTATCAACAAAAGCGGTATTACGATCCGCTTACGTGTAGATGAATTGCGTGTTGTTGGTCGTGCAACCCAAGGCGTAAAACTGATAAACCTGCGCGGCAAAGACGAGATTGCAGCGATTTGCAGTGTATTGAAAGACGAGGATGATGACACCCCGACAGCAGAAGTAGTAAACGAAGACATGCCAACAGACGGCACAGATGAAAGTGAAGACACAACCGAAAACGACGAGCCGAGCGGTGAAGAATAAAATCAGTTACCTCTCTGTTCTCTCTGCGTCTCTGCGGTAAAAACAAAAACGGCATAAAATTTAGAATACACGAGAAACGCTCACTTCGGGCGTTTCTCTATGAAACATATAACCACCAACCATGAAAAGAATCCTGATTATTTCTGTAGGGCTTGCAATGGCTCTTCAAACAAGTGCACAAGCCGATGTAACTTCGGCATACAACGCCAACAAGCAAGGCGACTTTGCAAAAGCAGCTGAGTATATTGATAAGGCGATTAACGATCCGAAGGCAGTTACAAAAGAGAAGACCTGGCGTTATCGCGGCGAAATTTATTTGAGTATTGCCGGTTCACCCGAATTGTCGCCCCAGTTTCCAAATGCAGTGCAAACCTGCAAGGAATCGTATTTCAAGTCAATGGAAATTGATTCAAAGAAAGAATGGATACAGGAAAACACAACAGGATTGAGCACACTGCAGGCGCTTGTATTGGAAAATGCCGGTAAGCAATACGAAGGCAACGATTTCTGCGGAGCCATGGGCAATTTCAGCGTAGCACGCGACATCAGCACCCGTTTCGGCATTGTTGATTCAGCGGCTATTTATAATGGTGCTTTCTGCGCGGAGCGCTGCGGAAAGATGGAAGAAGCTTTGGCCGGGTATCAGGAAAGTGCTAAAATCGGATACAATGTGCCGCAAGTCTATGGTTCTATCGTTGAGCTGTACAACAAAATGGGCAAGAAGGATGAAGCAGTGAAGACATTGTCTGATGCTCGTGCGAAATATCCGAAAGACGCCGATTTGTTGCGTGCCGAGGTGAACGTATACCTTACAGACCAGAAATACGATCAGGCATTGGGATTGTTGAAGGATTTGACAGCACAAGACCCATCGAATGAAATGATTTGGTTCGTTTTGGGTGTAACCAACGAAAAGCTTGGGAAGGTTGCTGAGCAAGAAGCCGCATATTTGAAGGCACTGGAAATCAATCCGAAATACTTCGATGCGTTATTCAACTTGGGTGCAACGTATTACAACCAAGGTGTTGAGAAATACAAGGAATGCGATAAAATTCCACCACGTGAGGCGGCTAAGTATGATGGTTGTGTGACTGATGCCAATAAGATTTTCGCCAAGTCAATCGGATACTTTGAAACAGCATATGGTGAGCGTTCGACAGACAAGGACATTATCAATGCGTTGAAGGAAGCCTATGTGCGCGTTGGTAATATGGAGGGAAAGAAAAGGATGGAAGAAGCGTTGAAAGGATTGTAGGAAAATAGGATTATAGGATAATAGGGGAACGGTGGCCTGAGGGCTGCCGTTTTTTTTGGTGACATGGTGAAGTAGTGAAATGGTAGGTGATAGGCAGATTCTATTTCACGATTTCACTATGTAACTATTTTACTTTACATAATGTAAATTATGAGAATAAAGATAGCGCAGTTTACTATAGTTCAATGTATTGCCAATCATGCTATACTGCATTGACTATTTCACCATTTCACTATTTCACTATTCCACCTTCTCACAAACCCAAAAAAAAGCGCCCCACAAGAGGCGCTTTTCCTTTCACATTACAATCGAACTACATTTTTCAATCAACCTTCCTTTTCAAGCAACAATGACTGTAACGCCCGAAGCTCACGAACCTTTTCATCGTTACTGGCAGCTATGTAAGAATGTATGAGATTATTCAACATACGGGCGATCACTTCCATGTTCGCACAGGGCTGATAAAAGCGCTCGTCTTGCGGCAAATTCTGTTTTACGAGAAACTCATCGATTTCCTCCTTTTGAAGGATTGCACCCGCATTGAACGGATTGATATAAAACAGAACCTCCGCCCGGTCTTTGAATCTACCCAACTCTTCATCGAACGGATAATAATCCAGATAGCAAAGAATAAAATGACTCGGCAGATTTACCCCCTGAACCGGTAAGTCTAAACTATCGGCCAAATAAGTATACAACAGACCTAACGAAAGCGGATTTCCTGTTTTGGTCGATATCAAATCGGCCAAGAATGAATTTTGCGGCTGGTGATAGTTCTCACGGTTTCCCTTGAAGCCATGATGCGTATAGAACATGTGATTAAACACCCGAATCTGCTCGAAAGCTGTGAGATTGTCGTTCAACTCGAGCCAAATGCTCTGCCGTATTTTGGAAATGGCACGGCGCAGCTCACTCTCGTCGTATGAAGGGTATTGATACTTATTGATGATGAGAGCCCCTTCGAGTAAGTCTTTGTCTTCCGAGTTTTTCCAAGCTTTGAGACGATTGTAAACGCCTTCATACTGGATAGTCGAAATGAGTTCTTCCAAACGAGTTTGAAAAAGTGGACCAAAATCTTGTAGTTCCCAATACTGTTCTAACTGCGGAATGATAGACTCTCCATAGTTTTTTAGCTCAGAACTAACCTGCTTGTAGATAGATTCATCCGGATCCTCAATAAGCGAAATGAGGGCGTTAACTTCGTTGCTGTACATCGGTGATTGTTTTTCAGTTTTCAGTATCAACACAAAGCTAGCTGAACACCTACCCTACCAATGTCCCCTTTCCATGACCTTTTTCACAAAGGATGTTTCAAAATCGATCCAGCACAGTCCTGATAAGGGTTTCAACACTTCTTAAAGAGTCACTGTTGAATTCTTTAGTAGCACGGTTAACCAGTATGGCACAGACAGATACCGCTTTATGCCCAAGCATGGAGGCCATTGCATATATGCCCGCCGATTCCATCTCAAAATTGGTAATGCGCAAATCGTTGAATCGGAATTGAGCGTACTCGTCAATTCGGTGCTCCATATTCGATTTCAAGCGAACGGAACGTCCCTGTGGCCCATAGAATCCGTTGGCAGTGGCAGTAATACCATGGATAACGTCGAAAGCAATTCGCTCATGCAGCTCTTGATTACACTCTGCGACATAAAATCCGGTGTTTTCGCGCAGCCAGACAAACCTATCTGACAAGGCTGCGTGTAGCGCATGTTCGCGATCTGAATGAACTGCATCATAGGTTTGAGGTACACCGTCTAATGCAAAGGAAAAGGCCGACGAAACAAAACTTCCAACCGGAATGTCGGAGTGCATGCATCCGCTTGTACCAATGCGCACGATCTCTAGGCATGTATGCTCCGGTTTGGGCAGCCTAGTTGTATAGTCCACATTCACAGCAGCATCGAGCTCACT
>JBILIX010000024.1:0-13211 GCA_044368835.1 Flavobacteriales bacterium
TTACAGTGATGTCTTCTCCCAACAACGTCGCAATCATCTGGCCATCGCTCAAATCAGTTGAAAGAGCCAAGCCACCTACTACGTGATAAAGAAGAACATCAGCCAACGCACCTGTTGGGTCGGCCAACAACGCGTCGATAACACCTGCTGGAAGTGCAGCGAAAGCTGCGTCTGTTGGTGCAAACACGGTGAAAGGTCCTACACCTGAAAGATCATCAGCCAAACCTGCTGCGATTACAGCAGCTTCCAATGTGTTGTGATCAGCGCTGTTTACGATGATGTCAACCACTGTATTGGTTACGATAGTTCCTGCACACGTGCAATCGATGCCATAAACATCATTGATTGTAGCAGAGTTGTTATCATCACAGTTGTCACCAGGGAATTGGCATGAGCCATTGTCAACCATAGCATTCATATCGTAGTTGCAAGCAGTCATATCAGTACAACCCAACATATCACCTGCACAAACACAATCCGCGTTCAATACGTCGTTGATTGTATTCTCATTCATATCATCACATGGCTCGCCAGGAAGTATGCATGAACCATCTTCAATGGTTGCTTCTGCGTTGTAATTGCAAGCTTCAACAGCTGTGCAACCCTCAACCTGAGGAGCAGGAGGCAACAACACGGCGTTGATTACGTGCACAACACCGTTATCAGCAAGGATATCAGCAACTGTAACAAGCGCATCATTGATGATCACATTGCTTCCGGCTATCGTAACCGTAACAGATGCACCATTCAATGTTGCTACCACCATACCGTCTGTCAAGTCTGTCGACAATGCAGTGCCCGATACTACGTGGTAAAGTAAAATTTGTGTAAGCAATCCGTTTGGATCAGCCAATACTGCGTCCAATACTCCTGCAGGAAGTGCCGCGAAAGCCGCATCCGTTGGAGCGAACACTGTGAATGGACCTGTAGCTGAAAGTGCACCCTGCAAACCTGCTGCGATTACAGCAGTTTCCAATGTGGTGTGGTCAGGGCTGTTTACGATGATGTCAACAACCGTGTTGTTTGAAATGATACCTGCGCATCCGCAATCTGCTGTGAACACATCGTTGATGGTTGCTGCGTCGTTGTCATCACAGTTATCACCTGGGAACTGGCAAGAGCCGTTGTCAACAATCGCATTCATGTCGTAGTTGCATGCAGTCATTTCAGTGCAGCCCAACAATTCGCCTACACACACACAGTCGTTTCCAAGAACATCGTTCGTGGTGTTAGCGTTCATGTCGTCGCAAGGCTCGCCTGGGAATACACATGAACCATCTTCCACTTCAGCTGCCGCGTTGTAGTTGCAAGCTTCGATAGCCGTGCAACCTTCGATAGCAGGTGGTGGTGGCAGCAATACAGCATCGATAACGTGAACGACGCCATTGTCTGCGATGATATCTGCTACAATTACTTGTGCGTTGTTGATGAATACACCACCGTTAATGGTAACAGTTACATCAGCTCCATTGAGAGTTGCGATAACCTGACCGTCAGACAAATCAGTTGAAAGTGCTGATGCACCAACTACGTGATACAACAGAATTTGAGTAAGCGCGCCTGTTGGATCAGCCAACAAAGCATCTACTGTTCCTGCTGGAAGCGCCGCAAAAGCCGCATCGGTTGGTGCAAACACAGTGAATGGACCTGTACCTGAAAGTGTACCGGCCAAACCTGCTGCAACAACAGCTGTCTCCAATGTGTTGTGGTCAGGGCTGTTTACGATGATGTCAACCACTGTGTTAGAAGGAACAACTCCTTCGCAACCGCAGTCAACAGTGTAAACGTCATTAACGGTTGCAGGGTTGTTGTCGTCGCAGTTGTCACCGGCAAAAACGCATGTACCGTTGTCAAGACCTGCAGTCGCATCGTAGTTGCAGGCAACCATATCAGTGCAACCTTCAGTTTGTCCGGCGCAAACACAGTCTCCACCAAGAACGTCATTGAAAGTCAAATCATTCGCATCGTCGCAAGGCTCTCCAGGGAAAACGCAGCTTGCGTCATCGATAGTAGCAGCAGAGTTGTAGTTACACGCTTCTGTTGCAGTGCAACCTTCAACGTCTGCAGACGGAAGAAGAACCGCGTCAATCACGTGAACAACACCGTTGTCGGCTACAATGTCAGCTACAATCACTTGTGCGTTGTTGATGAAAACACCACCGTTGATAGTCACAATTACATTAGCTCCATTAAGAGTTGCGATAACCTGACCGTCAGACAAATCAGTTGAAAGTGCTGATGCACCAACTACGTGATACAACAAAATTTGAGTAAGCGCGCCTGTTGGATCAGCCAACAAAGCATCTACTGTTCCTGCTGGAAGCGCTGCGAAAGCCGCATCGGTTGGTGCAAACACAGTGAATGGACCTGTACCTGAAAGTGTACCGGCCAAACCTGCTGCAATTACAGCTGTCTCCAATGTGTTGTGATCTGGGCTGTTTACGATGATGTCAACCACTGTGTTAGAAGGAACAACTCCTTCGCAACCGCAGTCAACCGTATACACGTCGTTAACGGTAGCAGCGTTGTTGTCGTCGCAGTTGTCGCCAGTAAACAAGCATGAACCGTTGTCAATTCCTGCGTTCGCATCGTAGTTACAGGCCACCATATCTGTGCAACCTTCTGTTTGTCCGGCACACACACAGTCTGCACCCAGAACATCATTGAAAGTCAAATCATTTGTATCGTCGCAAGGTTCGCCAGGGAAAACGCAGCTTGCGTCATCGATCGTTGCTTCTGAATTAAAGTTGCATGCTTCAGTAGCGGTGCATCCTTCAACAGCAGGCGGCGGCAAAAGAACCGCGTCGATTACGTGAACAACACCGTTGTCGGCTACAATGTCAGCTACAATTACCTGTGCATTGTTGATGAAAACACCACCGTTGATAGTCACAATTACATCCGCACCGTTAAGGGTTGCGATAACCTGACCGTCAGACAAATCAGTTGAAAGTGCCGTTGCACCAACTACGTGATACAACAAAATTTGAGTAAGCGCACCTGATGGATCAGCCAACAAAGCTTCTACTGTTCCTGCTGGAAGCGCTGCGAAAGCCGCATCGGTTGGTGCAAATACCGTGAAGGGTCCTGTGCCGCTCAATGTTTCTACCAACCCTGCAGCAACAACGGCTGCTTCGAGTGTGGTGTGATCCGGGCTGTTTACGATAATGTCAACCACAGTCGACGTTTGAGCAGGAGGAAGCAATACCGCGTCAATTACGTGCACTACACCATTGTCTGCCATGATATCGGCAACAATCACTTGAGCATCATTGATAAATACTCCATTCGCGTTGATGGTAACAGTTACATCAGAACCTTGGGCAGTCATTGCCATCATTCCGTCAACCAAGAAAGATGAAGGAATGGTGCCGCTCAATACATGATACAAAAGCACATCTACAAGCTGACCGGTTGGGTCGGCTAAAAGAGTTTCAACTGTACCTGCAGGAAGCAAATCAAACGCTGCGTCAGTTGGTGCGAACAAGGTGAAATCACCCGGAGTAGCCAATGTTTCGTCCAAACCACTGGCAACCAAAGCAGCCTCCAATGTGTTGTGAACAGCACTATTGCTTACGATGTCCATAATCGTGTTGGTAGGCATTACCGGCGGAAGAAGTACCGCATCAATCACGTGAACAACACCGTTCGTAGCAGAAATATCTGCTACTGTTACTTGGGCATCGTTGATGAAAACTCCGCTGCCATTGATGGTTACCATTATCTCTTCTCCTTGAAGAGTTGTAACCATCATACCATCTACCAAGTCGGTAGAGAGCGCCTGCAAACCAAGCACGTGATACAATAGGATACTGGCAAGTTCACCCGTAGGGTCCTGCAACAAGGCATCAACTGTTCCAGCCGGAAGGGCCGCAAAAGCAGCATCCGTTGGAGCAAATAAGGTGAATGGACCAGGACCTGAGAGGTCGTCGGCAAGTTCAGCAGCAATTACCGCTGCTTCGAGAGTGGTGTGATCAGGGCTTCCTACTACAATGTCGACCACCGTTTGGGCCTTCATCTGGAAGCTCACACACAACACCATGAATAGGTAAAGTAGTTTTCTCATGATTTGTTGAATTGATTTGGAAAAAATTGAAAACAAAAGGAATTAAGTAAAGTTCATTATTACAATACACTGCTAAAAAAATCTATCACTCTCCTTGGAGGCCTAACGAAAAAAGCCCCGACTATCCAATGGATAATCGGGGCTTTAGTCACTATTCAGCTTAGTTCTTCAAGAAACTATGTGACGTGCACGCAGTTCCATTTGTCAACTTCAATTGATACATGCCCTGAGACAATGCATCCAACGAAATCGCAGTATTCATTGCATTCAAAGTACCCGTAGAAATCAATTTTCCGGTTACAGTGTAAATCTCGAACTGAGTTGAACCCTTCGCACCTGAGATGCTTACGTTCAACATTTCAGAAGCAGGATTCGGATAAATGCTAGCTGTTTGAGCAATCGACTCATTCACTGAAGTAGCCGGAGTCAAAACAGCATCAATTACGTGAACAACACCATTGTCTGCAACCAAATCAGCTACTACAACTTGTGCGTTGTTAATGAAAACGTTTCCACCTGTAATTGAAACAGTAACGTCAGTGCCTTGCAAAGTAGTGATCGTTTGACCGTTTGTAAGGCTCGTCGAAAGTGCCTCTCCAGCTACTACGTGGTACAACAATACTTGAGCAAGAGCTCCGGTTGGGTCAGCCAACAAAGCATCGAGTGTGCCAGCAGGAAGTGCTGCGAAAGCAGCGTCTGTTGGAGCAAACACGGTGAATGGACCATCGCCTGAAAGGTCATCGGCTAGTTCTGCAGCAATTACTGCTGTTTCCAACGTGTTGTGAACTGGGCTGTTTACAATGATGTCAACCACCGTTGTTGTAACAGGTGTAGTCTCAGGAATCAATACTGCATCGATTACGTGCACTACACCATTGTCTGCAATAATATCAGCCAAAATTACCTGTGCATCGTTGATGAATACACCGTTGGCATTGATTGTTACTGTAACATCAGTGCCTTCGAGAGTGGTCACCATCATGCCGTCTGTTAGATCGGTAGACAAGGCAACTCCTGCAGTAGCGTGGTAAAGAAGAATATCAGTAAGCAATCCTGTTGGGTCTGCCAACAGAGCAGTAATAGTACCCGCTGGTAATGCTGCAAATGCTGCATCCGTTGGAGCAAATACTGTCAATGGGCCTGGTCCTGCAAGAGCGCCGTCCAATTCTGCCGCCAATACCGCTACTTCCAATGTGTTGTGAACATCACTGTTCACTACAATGTCCCAAATGGTATTGGTAGGTTGAGCCGGTGGCAACAACACAGCGTCGATCACGTGAACAACACCGTTGTCTGCGATGATATCTGCTACAATTACTTGTGCATCATTAATGAATACACCATTAGCATTGATTGTCACTACAACATCCTCTCCGTTGAGTGTAGTAATAACCTGGCCGTTTGTCAAATCAGTTGAAAGAGCATTTGCTCCAACAACGTGATACAACAACACTTGAGTCAATAGTCCTGTTGGATCGGCCAACAAAGCGTCAATAGTACCCATCGGCAATGCTGCAAATGCCGCATCGGTTGGAGCAAATACTGTCAATGGACCTGGACCAGCCAAAGCACCTTGCAGTCCTGCTGCCAATACTGCTGCTTCCAATGTGTTGTGAACATCACTGCTCACCACAATATCCAAAATAGTATTAGTCGGTGGTGCCGGTGGCAACAATACCGCGTCGATTACGTGAACCACGCCGTTGTCTGCCATTACATCCGCTACGATTACTTGAGCGTTGTTAATGAAAACTCCGTTCGCATTGATGGTTACGGTAATGTCGCTACCCTGAATGGTTGTAGCCATTAATCCGTCTGAAAGATCGGTAGACAATACAGTTCCCGATAGCACATGGTAAAGCAAAACATTCACCAATGCTCCGGTTGGATCAGCAAGCAACGCATCCACTGTGCCTGCAGGCAACAATGCAAACGCCGCGTCTGTTGGAGCGAACAAAGTGAAAGAACCCGGATTAGCCAATGTTCCGTCCAAACCACTGGCAACCAAAGCAGCCTCCAATGTGTTGTGATCGGCGCTGTTGGTTACGATATCCATAATGCTGTTGGTAGGCATTACCGGCGGAAGAAGTATCGCGTCAATTACGTGCACTACTCCGTTTGAAGCAGCAACATCTGCAACAGTTACCTGCGCATCATTGATGAATACCCCGCTACCATTGATGGTTACCATTACCTCTTCTCCCTGAAGAGTTGTAACCATCATACCATCTACCAAGTCGGTAGAGAGCGCCTGCAAACCAAGCACGTGATACAATAGGATGTTGGCAAGTTCACCCGTAGGGTCTTGCAACAAAGCATCAACTGTCCCCATAGGAAGTGCTGCAAAAGCAGCATCTGTTGGTGCAAAAACGGTAAAAGGACCCGGACCTGAAAGGTCATCGGCAAGCTCAGCAGCAATTACAGCTGCCTCAAGCGTGGTGTGGTCGGGGCTATTCACAATGATGTCGACCACTGTTTGGGCCTTCATCTGGAAGCTCACACACAACACCATAAATACGTAAAGAATTTTTTTCATGTTTTGTTGAATTGATTTGGAAAAGAGTATAACAACTTTTATTCGATTGGGTTCACTCGAATCCATATTTAGTTGTTGGCCATTCAAAAAACCGCGTTGCGCCTCAACAGGAGATTGTTCAAACTCAGCGTTTCACTGAAAGGAAATCAAACGCGCTATCGGTGAATTTTGATACATGAACGAGAAGACCCCTGATGTAAAACGAATAACCCAATGGACCATCGTACTATTGGCAATTGGGCTGATTGTTTTCGCTTACTTGCAACTATCGCAGCCGCAAGAGGAAAAAGGCAATACGTTCGATGTTACACCGAGCAGCGCCTCTCTTGTCTGCTCCATAGGCGGGCTCGGCAGCTCAGCCGATGAGCTGAGCTTGTTTCGAACACTGCTCAACGCTGCGAATACTCGGTCTGCCCTCCGCCAATGGTTGGAAACCCTGGATCAACTCGACTCCTTGCGAAGCAATAACCGTTCGTGGTATGACTTGCTGCAAACTTCCGAGATCACCTTTCAGACTCCCGACGCCCTGAACCCTAGCAATTGGTCGGTTGCCATTGCGCTGCCATCCAATGCCTCGGGAGAAACCTACATGAAGCATTGGCTGCCCGACCTTCCCAAGCGCGAGTTTAAAGGAGCCAATTTATTTATCGGTGAAGATGCCGGCTGGTTTGAACTCAGAAACTGCTTGGTCATTTCTCCTTCGGTTGCCATGCTCGAAGACATAGCGTTGCAGGCAGATAAGAAAAATGTGCTGGCCCAAAACGAAGCGTTCAATGCATCGTATGTGTTGCGCAGCAAAGATGTGCCTCTGCACATTGCATCACGCGTCTCTGAAACCGGCTGGCTCACCCTCGACGCAGTATTCACCGCAACCGGTACGCTGCTCAATGGCTTTATTTCAACCTCTTCAGAGAGTGCATATCCGCTGCTACTCGAAACTGCAGCAGGCGATTTTTCTATCGCCAATGCATTACCCTATGAAACCACCTTTCTGGATGGATTGCACGCTGAATCCTTCGACTCCTCCTGGCAATCGCTCAATCGATATTACGCCGGCTCACCGGCTGACTCGTTCTGGTCGCAAGCATGGCAAGACCTGGGCGACACGTGCCAATGCGACCTCAACGAGATTATGCTCGGCTGGCGAACGGGTGAACAAGGTTGCGCTGTTATCGAAATAACCGACAGCCTATCAGAGGCAGTTACATACACGGGCATTGCCGACACTGCCAACGTAATCGATATTTTGCGTCCGATTCTCGCCAATCAAGCTACGCCAACCGATGGAATATATGCAGTTGGTCTTCCAATCGCTTTTCAACGCAATAGCATGCCCTCCGCCTCGGTCGAAACGAATTACATCACGCAAATCGACGGTTTCCTTTTCAGTGCGGCTTCGCCCTTAGCCCTAAAGACCATTCGTGCTGCATCCAAGCATTTGAGCGAACAAGCAGAATTTACTGCCCTGCTAGCGCAGACGAGCAAAAGCTCCGGACGTTTCATTTACCAATCCAACTCTGAAATCACGCTATTGCCTGCTTCACTCACCACCTTGCTGGAAGGGGCCGACCATTGGTGTGCAACAACCGAAGTAAGCCAACCGGGAAGAATACTCGTAAGCATTGCGCTTCCAATTCGCGTTAAAGACCAGGCTCCCGTGAAAGCACCGGCAGCATTGGAACCCGCTGAAACCAACCTGGCCATATCGGAACCGGTGAACGAGAGCGGCCGGTCATGGAGTGTGATCAACCACAACACACAAGAAAAAGAAACCCTGAAACACGACGGAAAAAACAAACTCGAACTCGTCGATGCCGCCGGGCAAACCTTGTGGGCGATAGACATGAGCCCCATTCTGGGTGACGTTGTTCAAGTTGATGCTCTCAAAAACAACAAGCTGCAAATGGCCTTTGCTACAGAGGGAGGAATCTATGTGCTCGACCGCAATGGCAATAACCTAGCAGGATTTCCCTACTTGCCCAAGCCACCGGTAACATCACAACTCCTTATTGCAGACTACGACAACACCAAAAAGTACCGTCTCATTTTCGGAATGGGCGATGGAATGCTCTCCAATATGGGCATCGACGGGAAACCCACGTCGGGATGGAGATATCAACCCGTAAACAGCGAGCCCATCATTCGAGTTGCTTCCGCAAAAGTGGGCGGCGACGATGTGCTCATAGCTGTTTCAAAGAATGGTGCTGTTCAACTACTCAAGCGAACGGGCGAAGTGAAGACCTCTTGCACATCTGTGCTAGATGGCTTCGATGGAAAAACACTGGAGATAATTCCAGGCAACGACCTCCCATCAACAAGCATCGTATACAGCACGGCAACCGGCGCCAAAACCGTTCAGCTCGCCGTTCAATGAGACCCGAAATTCTCAAACACCTTCGTAAGGATAAAAAGCTTGCTCCCGCCCTGAAAATGGAGAGCGCGCATGCCCCGACGCAGGCCGAAAACGTGGCGCTCTACCTCTGCTTATCCATCATAAGCCAGCAACTGAGCACCAAAGTAGCCCGCATTATAGGCGACCGATTTCTCGAGCTCTACGCGGGCACTGAGCCAAGCTGCCAACACATTTTGCAAACCGAAACGGAAGTACTTCGTTCCATCGGCTTGAGCGGAGCCAAAGCACAATACATCCAAAACGTGTGTGCGTTTTTCATCGAACATAAACTGAACGACGAAGCATTGCACCGCATGAACGATGAAGAGGTAATCGCGTTACTAACTCAAATTAAAGGCGTAGGCAGATGGACGGTAGAGATGCTGCTCATGTTTGCACTGGGGCGCGAAGACGTATTTGCAGCAGACGATTTCGGTGTGCAACAGGCCATGATAAAGACGTACGGCTTAAAACAGGATTCAAAGAAGGTGTTGCGCTCTGAAATGCTCGCCATTAGCGAAAACTGGCGCCCATACCGCACCTATGCGTGTATGGCTCTTTGGTCGTGGAAAGACAACAGCAATTAATCTCTGCTTCCTACATCACGCAAATGCACTACGTGTGAGCGAACAGCTGAAAGAACGGTGCGATGCTCGTTGTATCCGATTCCGAATTTCTCGCATGTATCCTTTACAATCTCATTGATGGCAGGATAGTGAACGTGGGAAATACGCGGGAACAAATGGTGCTCAACTTGGTAATTGAGACCTCCTGTAAACCAAGATACTATTTTGTTCTTTGTTGCGAAATTGCTTGTTGTGTTGATCTGATGCACAGCCCATTCAACATCAAGTTTACCTTCAACGGGTGCAGGAAAAGTAGTGTCTTCAACCACGTGCGCCAGTTGGAATACAACAGCAATCACAATCCCGCATACGCTCGTGAGCACGAGATATCCAACAATCGTTTCGACCACGCCCACCAAAAACATAGGCAATACAATAAACATGGTGAAGTAGGTAAGCTTGGTAGCCCAAAAGCTTACGTGGTCCCAAAACTTGTATTTCTTGATTTTGATATCACCGACCTTGCCGGTAAAGTATTTCAGGAAGTCGAAATAAAACACCCAAAACGCGTAATTCAACGCGTAAAAAAGAAAAGCATAAATATGCTGAAAGCGATGAATCCAATATCTCTTCTGATTATTGCTCATGCGCATTACAGGTTGAACGTCGATATCATCGTCATATCCGTCAATGTTCGTAAAGCTGTGGTGAATCATGTTGTGCTTCATTTTCCACAAGTGCACATCACCGCCCATCAAATTTAGCGAATAGCCCATGACGTTGTTCAACCATTCGTGTTTTGAGAAACTGCCGTGAGCACTATCGTGCATCACATTAAAACCGACTCCCGCCAGTGTGATGCCGAGCATAGCACACAGGAGCAAGCTCAACGCTACACCCGGTGTGAAGAAAACGACCCACGTATACAGACCAACGAGCAGCGTAATGAAGATGACCGTCTTCAAATAGATTTTCCAATTGCCCCAACGTTGGAGTCCATTGGTTTCGAAATAGGCGTCTACTCGCTTTTTGAGCTCGTCAAAAAACGGGTGCTCCTTGGTGTTGAATGAAACAAATGACATGGTGATTTCTTTGCTTTTGCAATCGCTAAATCTCGAATGCGCCGGCAATTTACGCCATGTATTCGGCACGCAACGTTAAACAGAAATAAAAGACAACAGGTCCTTGTTAATTCCTCCTCAATATCAATGAAATAGAAAAAAATTAACGACTTTCTCAATCAAGTGTATATTTGCGTCGCTTTTGGCACTGATAATAAAAAAGTGAAGAGGGGTCTCAAGCCCCTCTTTTCTTTGGTATCAACTCCCAAACCCTGAACTATGATTACCCGAGAATCGGTTACAACACTCATCGAAGCGAAAATCGCCGGAACAGACATGTTTATCGTGGATGTCACGGTGCGTCCAGGCAATGTCATCGACGTTACCCTCGATAGCGATGCCGGCATTACCATAGAAGCCTGCACTGGAGTGCATCGCCATTTGCTGCATGAGATGGATCGCGAAGTGGAAGACTATTCATTAGAAGTCTCTTCCCCCGATCTTACCAAGCCGTTAATGGTTCTCCGACAGTACATCAAAAACATCGGGCGCGACCTTGCGGTTAAAAAAGCCGACAAAAGTAAAATTGAAGGACGGCTCCTGGCTGCGAACGAACAGGAGATAACTCTGCTCACAGAGCAAAAAGAGGAAGTGCCCGGCAAAAAAGGAAAAAAACTGGTAGAACGCGAAATTACAATTCCGTTTACCGAAATGACCGAAGCGAAAGTGATGATTCGCTTCAAATAACGACCAATAGCAAACCGTATAACGATCATTAAAAATCAAATCCGATGAAAGGTTTAAATCTGATGGATGCGTTCGGCGACTTCAAAGAGTTGAAGAACATCGACCGCGAAACCATGAATCAAATTCTCGATGATGTATTCCGCAGCATGATTCTGAAGCGCTGGGGCGCCGACGACGGCTTCGACATCATCATCAACCCCGACCGTGGTGACCTTGAAATTTGGCGCACACGTCAAATCGTGCCCGATGGCGAGCTCGACGATGAGGTTGCTCAAATCGAAGTGAGCCTGGCTCAGAAAATCGTTTCTGACCTAGAAGTAGGTGAAGAATTGATTGAAGAAATCAAGATTGAAGACTTCGGGCGTCGCAACATTTTGGCCATGCGCCAAAACTTGCAATCGCGCATCATGGACCTAGAAAAAGATCACCTCTACCAGAAATACCGCGAACGCGTGGGTGATATCATTTCAGGTGAAGTATACCAAGTTTGGAAGAAAGAAATGCTCGTGCTCGATGACGAGGACAATGAGTTGATTCTGCCCAAGGACCAACAAATCCCTTCCGACTTCTATAAGAAAGGCGATACCATTCGTGCCGTTATTTACAAGGTTGATCTTCGTAACAACACGCCACAAATCGTACTCAGCCGCACCGCTCCCGAATTCCTCGAGAAACTATTCGAACAGGAAGTTCCGGAAGTATTTGACGGCCTCATCACCATCAAGAAAATTGTTCGTGAACCGGGCGAGCGCGCGAAAGTAGCCGTTGAAAGCTACGATGATCGCGTTGACCCTGTTGGTGCTTGCGTGGGTATGAAGGGCGCTCGCATTCACACCATCGTGCGTGAATTGCGCAACGAAAACATCGACGTTATTCAATACACTGCCAATGAGCAACTGCTCATCACTCGTGCGTTGGCTCCGGCCAAAATTTCGAGCATCAACCTCGACCACGACAACATGAAGGCAGATGTGTTCCTCAAGCCTGACCAAGTATCACTCGCCATCGGAAAAGGCGGTAACAACATCAAACTAGCGGGCCGTCTTACCGGTTTCGAAATTGACGTGTACCGCGAAACTGACACCGATATCGACGATGTGGATTTGGAAGAATTCTCAGACGAAATCGATGCATGGATCATCGAAGAGTTGAAAAACATCGGTTGCGATACGGCTCGCTCAGTGCTGGCTATTCCAAAAGAAGACTTGGTGAAGCGCACCGATTTGGAAGAAGAAACCGTAGAGGAAGTTGTGCGCATCCTAAAGGCCGAATTCGAATAATCAATCGAAATCTAATTTTGAAAAGTGGGGCTCGTCCCCACTTTTTTATTTTCCATTATCGCCACATCCACACGCGCAAGCAATACAACCAGTAGCAGCGCGCCATAGGTGACCAGCTTATAATGATTGTAGATCGCATTGAAGGCCCCCAACCACAAAGCTGCATTGAAACACACTGCAACCAGCGCCAGTGCTATCCAGCGCCAATGGGCGAATGAATAGCCCGAATGAACCAGGGAAGACAACACACATGCGAATGCCGGCAAGGCGAACAAAAACGCATAATGCTGCTGGTGCGGCGCAATCAATGGAATAATCAGCAGTAGATAACTAATCTCCCGGAATTGATGATACGGCCCGGGCGCTGCTTTAAATGGCAGAGTGCGCAAAAACCACAGTGTAAGTAAAACGAAAAACAAACGAACAAGCGTCATTGCAAGGGCGAGTGTTTCCATACTCACATTGGCTATGTGCCGCGTATAACCCAACCCGTTGTGCTCGCGTGCCTCCGCTGAAAGCAGTGTCGACAACAAGGTCGAAAGACCATGAAAACTGGTTTCTTC
>JBILIX010000240.1:0-4009 GCA_044368835.1 Flavobacteriales bacterium
AGTGATCGCTTCCCGCAATGAGCGCCTTCTGTGCACTTTCCCATCTGTTAAGAGTTAGTTTGAAATCATCAGTCGCATTCGCTAGGTCCGCTCCGGAATTTGTTTGGCGATGAATGTCGTACATCTTACGCCCTAACTCTTCTGCAAGCGCTTTTTGACGCGATGACAAACTGATTTTAGAGAGGTAGTTGTTTTGATTTAATTGACTTACGATGAGAACTACACAGGATGCAACGGCCAATCCCACCATAAAAAGTAGGAGCACTCTGAGTCGCATTAAAATCTTTCCCCTCGACATAGTTTGAAGACAAAGGTAATAAAACAAGGAAGTTATTAACAAAAAAGTCTAACGTATTCCTTTGTTATCCAGCCAACTTATGTACTCTCTTCTATTCCTTTCATGTTCTGAAAGTGTTTTTGCAAATCGGTGCTTTCCGGTTGAACCTGGCTCTGCGCACATAAAGACATAACCGTGTTCCTCGGCCTGTAATACCGCGTCGATGTAAATCATTTCGGGGAAATTGATGGGCCCGGGAGGGAGGCCAACATACTTATAAGTGTTGTATGGCGAGTCACTTTTAATGTCGTTGATATATACTCGTTGCGTCGATTTTCTTCGTCCGAATATTGCTGTTGGATCAGATTGCAGCGGCATGCCTATTCTAAGTCTATTCAGGTAAAGTGCGGCAATTCGAGGTGCTTCTTCCCTTGCACCGGTTTCGGCTTTCACAATCGATGCGAGTATAACCACTTCTTCCTTGCTCATGCCGCGCCGTTTGCAAGCTTCAATTCGGGCAGGGCTCCAAAGCTTGTCGCTTTCACTCTTCATTTTCTTAAGGAATGCCTCTCCATTCATGTTCCAGAAAAACTCATAGGTATTCGGACGAATAATGGTAGCCACGAGCGCCGAATCAATTTCTAAGACCGTCAGCAAGGAGTCATTCGTGAATGCCGACATGAAATGCGCACTGTCGCGCAGCATGTTGTTGCCGAGTTTGGTGGCCAACTCTTCGAGGCTAATCACATCATCGATTCGCAGGTCTATTGTCGATGCACCGCCAGAGCGAAACTCGGAAATTATCTCATTGTTCGACATACCGGATTTCAGTCGGTAGCGTCCCGGTTTCACTACGGTCAGCTTCTTGAGTCGGGCAGCAAATTGCCAGCTGCTCATATTCCGAAGTTGAAGACCACTTTTTGAGAATACCTGCTGAGCGTCGGTTTCTTCCCTGACTACACAGACGATGTTTTCGTCATCAACCGAAAGATTCGATTGGACAAACAATATGAAGTAACTAAAGATAGCTATCGAAACCAAGAGAACAATAAGTCCAAGGAAAATGAATACGCGGTTTTTTTTCATGCTTGTGGCGTCCAAAAAAATTGAAGGGCCTGTTTTCCTTTATAAAATATCGATGCCCCTTGGCGAAAACCGGCCGACAAAAATAGGCGACGGCTTGATGTGTTGTCTTCGTAGATGATGGCGCGAATGAGCAGTGCCCCCCTTGTGCGCAAAATCGATAAGGCCTTTTTCAGAGCGATTGCGGCGTGTCCTTGCTTGCGGTTTTCCGGATAGGTAATAAAAATTCCGAGCCCGCACGTATGGTTGTGTAGGTCGTAATCGAAAACGTCTACTGCTCCTATGGGCATGGAAGTGTTGCAAATAAGCCAGCGTTCTATTTCCGTATTGTTGTTATCTAGGCATTTGCCCACGAACGACGAAATGTCTTCCCTGGTAAATGGGCCTCGTTGTTCCGAAAACTGCCACAACTCAGGTAGATTCTCCCATTCAAAAACTAAATTGAAATCTTCCTTTGTAAGCGGTCGCAGTGAGATCATGTGCGAATTCTTCAAAATTGATTGGTGGCAAGCAATACCAACGTGCAGGCTTTTTCTACTTCAATTCCCTCGCTTTTCAGCATTTGCTCGAATGAGGGGTTTTCAGTACCCGGATTGAAAATCACACGTCGTGGTTGCATTTGAAGGATGGTGTCTTTCCAATTCAATTGATTCTCGGGACCTACATAAAGGGTAACGGTGTCAATATCCGACGTGTCTTCGGGCTGTCGAGCAATAGGAACCCCCGAAACTGTTCCTTCTTTTAAGCCTATGGCAATAGTTGGATGGCCATGCTCAACAAGCGCTTGGATGGCCTTATAGCTGTACCGGTCAGGATTTGGGGAGGCTCCTACTACAACCGTTTTTTTCATAATACAAAGATGGTGAAAAGGCATTGCTCTTTCATCTTACTTTTGTGGCAAACTCTTTAACCATGACTAGGTTTTCAAACCTCTTTGTCGCGCTTGTATTTTCAATGTTGTTTGCATCATGCGGCATCAACTCTGAATTCATGTTTCAGACACCAAAAGATTATGTGTTCGATGTTCCGGTTATCGACTCGAGCAGCATCGACTATCGCATACAACCGAACGATGTAATCTCATTCGAAATCTATACGAACGAGGGTGCACTCATGCTCGAAGTGAGTACCAGTTCGGTGGATGCACAATCTGGCGTGCGAGATGCTAACATCGAATACCTGGTAAACTCGCAAGGCTATGTAGAGTTTCCGAGTATCGGTATGCACAAAGTAAGTGGACTCAGCATTGCTGAAGCGCAGGATTACATCGAGGATTTGTATACCCCACAGTTCAATCGCCCTTATGTTAAATTGGAGGTAATGAATCGACGGGCTATCATTTTTACGAGCCCTGCTGGAAACGGGTCGGTACTGCAATTGGGAAAGGAAAGTATCAGTGTGATAGAAGCCCTAGCCAGTTCGGGTGGTATCGGACAAAATGGTAAGGCCGATGACATTAAACTGATAAGAAAACTCGAAAACGGTGAGCGCATGATTTACCATCTAGACCTTTCAACTATAGAGGGGGTGCGTTATGCAGATATGTCGGTTGAAGCAGGTGACATTATCTATGTTGAGGCGCGCAAACGTGTGGGTCAGCAGTTAGCGGGTGAGGTTCGCACCTACACCTTCCTCTTGTCGGGTATCTTCCTTCTATTGACTTTGCCACAACGAATTTTCTAATATGCAAATAGAAAAAACTCCATTTCGTGATTTGCTGGTTATTCAGCCTGCGGTTTTTGCCGATGAACGCGGGGCTTTTCAAGAATCGTTCAACGAAGCTCGTTTTCGAATCGATACCGGTCTCAATGTGTCATTCGTTCAGGATAACGAGAGTGTGTCCAAACGAAACGTAATAAGAGGTTTGCATTTTCAAATTCCACCCAAGGGACAGGCTAAATTGGTGCGTGTTTCCAAAGGCAGTGTTTTGGATGTCGCTGTTGATTTGCGTCAAACAGAACCCACGTACGGTAAGTACTACTCACGTGTGCTTTCGGGAGAGAATGCTACCCAGCTCTACATTCCGGAGGGTTTCGCTCATGGTTTTCTGGTCTTGGAAGACGATACTGTTTTTAGTTATAAATGCACGAATTACTATAGCAAGGAGCTCGAAAGAAGCATTCGCTGGAACGATCAGTCTATTGCTATAAATTGGGGTTGCGATAGCCCCTTGCTCTCGCCCCGCGATGAACAGGCTATACTTTTCAGTGATTTTGAAACTCCCTTTTTCTGATTCGAATCATGAATGCACGCGTATACGGAATAGCAGCGATAGTCGGATTGCTTGTTTCGTTGATCACGCTTGTTCTCGTTGCTTTTGTTGACAGAGCAAAACCCACAAAGGCTGAAAATGATGCATACCGTCATTTCATAAACGGTGAGTATCGAATCTTCGCCATGCCTCTTCCCGAGAAGATGGATTTTGCGGGTGAACCAGTGCCAATGGATCGCCCCGATGTACGCGAGAGCTTAGACAGAGAGCTACTCGTAAACACTTATTGGCACAGCAATACACTCCTTGCCATAAAACGCGCCTATCGTTGGTTTCCGGTCATAGAGCCTATACTGAAGGCCAATGAAATACCGGACGATTTTAAATACCTGGCCGTAATTGAAAGTGCACTTTCCAACGCGTCATCACCGGCAGGA
>JBILIX010000025.1:0-13191 GCA_044368835.1 Flavobacteriales bacterium
CCACCAGCCGAGTTGTATGAGGCGCGTGGTCATGAACATATTCATGAGGTAATGAATTATAGTGGCCGTTACAATTCCCATTGCAACTCCCTGCATGCCGTAGGCCGTGCCCCACCAAATGCCTGCTGCGATGAGTATGACATAGATGGCTTTGAAGAGTGAGCCTTGGTAGACTGCGTCTTTGGCGCGCAGCAACGAGTCGCCGAGCTTACTCATGGAGCGAAACACAACGGCGAGAAATAGCACTTTCAGAATGGAAGCGGTTTCCAGATAATCCATACCAAGCCAAAGTGTAATGAGCTCATCGGCAAAAAACAGCATGTATATGCTGGACGGTATGAGTACAACACCAAGCATGGAGGTAGCTAAGGTGACTGTTTTTTGCAAGCGTTCGCGGTCGTCTTGCATGCGTGACATGCCGCTGAACAGAACGCTGTCGCTCAATTTGCCCATGATGGTGATGGGTTGTGTCATGGCGTAGCTGGCTCGCTCGAAATAGGAGGCCATATTGCGTTGAACAGCGCTGAGCTCGGTTTGCCCTGCTCGAAGTGCGCGCGGCACTAGCAGCACATCGAGTTTGGTTGCGAGGTAATTGAGGGCGTTGAAGAGCGTACTTCCCGCACCGTATCTCACGAGCTCACGGGTGTATTTCCACTCCCACTGAAGCGTAACACGCACGGGTTCGTAATACCACAAAGCAAGCGTCATGAGCATGTTTTGTGCGAAGAGAGCCCACACATACGCCCATACATCCCATTGCAAATAGGCAAGCGTGAGACCCACAACGAGATTGCCGCCAACAATGGAAATCATGCTGGCTTTGAACATGGTCTTGAATCGCATGTGCTTCATCATCATGCTGCGTGGCACGACTGCAATGGCCGAAATGATGAAGCTGGTGCAAACAACCTGGATGATAGGCTGAAGCTCCGGTAATTCGTAGAAGTTGGCGATGACAGGAGCGAACCCTAAAAACAGCAATGTAAATCCGAGTCCGAGTATGACGGCGATGTAGAATGCCCCGTTAATGTGTTGTTGGTTTACCTCCTTGCGCTGAATGAGCGCCGGACCAACGCCAACCTGCGAAAAGATTTCGGCGAAGCCCATGATGCCCAGCACAATGCCCATGAGCATGAAGGAGTCTTTCTCAACAAGACGGGCGAGCAAGCCGGTGTAGGCCAACTGTATGACAACCTGCAACACCACAGTGAGGGTGTTCCAGCTGAAGCTCGTGGCCATTTGTTCTTTCGTACTCAAGGCTGTGATGAATGAAGGTTGAAAGTTGCAAGATGGTGCACTGCAAGCTTTAACCTGCAACCTTCAACTTGCAACCTTCAACCTTCAATTGTTTATCGCGTGTAAAAAGCCAAAGGTTGAAAGTAGCAAGATGAATCTCTGCAACTTTCAACCTTCAACTTTCAATTTTCAACCGTTTATCGCGCAATTCCTACGGCACGCTTCTCACGTATTACCGTTACACGAACCTGACCCGGATAGGTCATTTCTGTTTCGATTTTGCTTGCAAGGCTTATCGCCAATGCATCGGCCTGATCGTCGGATACGCGGTCGGCTTCAACCATTACGCGCAATTCGCGACCTGCTTGAATAGCAAATGCCTTCGATACACCGGTGTTTTCGAGCGCCATGTTTTCCAAATCGCGCAAGCGTTGGATGTAGGCTTCCACCACTTCACGGCGTGCACCTGGGCGCGCTCCGCTGATGGCATCGCACACTTGGATGATAGGCGACAACAAAGTGGTCATTTCAATTTCATCGTGGTGAGCTCCGATTGCGTTACATACATCGGGCTTCTCTCCGAATTTCTCGGCGAGTTTCATACCCAGAATTGCGTGTGGCAACTCGCTCTCATCGTCGGGTACTTTGCCTATGTCGTGCAACAGACCGGCGCGCTTGGCTGTTTTTGGATTCAATCCCAGCTCGCTCGCCATCGTAGCACACAGGTTCGCTACTTCACGCGAGTGCTGCAGCAAGTTCTGTCCATACGATGAACGGTATTTCATGCGCCCCACCATGCGAATCAATTCGCTGTGTAGACCGTGAATACCCAACTCAATGGTGGTGCGCTTTCCGACTTCAACAATCTCGTCGTTGATGTTCTTAGTCACCTTCGCAACTACTTCCTCAATGCGTGCCGGGTGAATACGTCCGTCTGTTACCAATTGGTGCAATGAGAGACGAGCAATTTCACGACGTACCGGATCGAAGCAAGAAAGCACGATTGCTTCCGGTGTGTCGTCTACGATGATTTCCACACCTGTGGCGGCTTCCAGTGCACGAATGTTACGGCCTTCACGTCCGATGATACGACCTTTAATTTCGTCGTTCTCGATGTTGAAGACAGAAACACTGTTTTCTACTGCGTGTTCTACGGCAGTACGCTGAATGGTTTGGATAACAATTTTCTTAGCTTCTTGATTTGCCTTCAGTTTCGCCTCGTCTACAATACCCTGAATTTGAGAAGCTGCAGTGTTGCGGGCATCCTCTTTCAGTTGTTCCATTAGACGCTTCTTGGCCTCGTCGGCCGACATTTTCGCCGTTTCCTCGAGCAGAGCTACAACTTTTTGATTGTTCTTCTCCAATTCTGCCTGCTTGCGCTGTGTGGTCTCATGTTGTTTGTTGAGATTTTCACGCTGCGTATCGATTTCTTTCTCTTTACGCTTGTTCTGCTCAACTTGCTGAGAAAGTTCGCGCTCACGCGACTTCACTCTGTCTTCACCTTGCTGCAATTTCTTGTTGCGTTCACGAACTTCGTTTTCGTGCTGGTTCTTCATTTCCAAAAACTTCTCTTTGGCTTGAAGAATCTTTTTTTCCTTAATAGTTTCTCCTTCTTTCGTTGCTTCCGCCAGGATTCCTTCCTTTTTGTTCTTCAAAATATTGTTGAAGAACACCCAAGTAAATCCGCCACCTACGGCTACTCCGGCGAGTGAAGCAACGAGCACATACATAATTCCGCTCATAGCTATATTTATTAAAAAGTTGTTTCCGAGGGCACTTTGCCTTCGGTTTGACACAGGAAAGGGGGGAGATCGATGCGAGGATTAAACCAGGTAATGGTCCAATTGACTTTCCAAAGCGAGCAGAGCAGGAGAGAGGTCGACCGGAATTTCTACTCGTTCAACCACTTTTTCCACCACACGTTCAATGCGGGGTTCCATGTTTTTGATTGCGCTGGCGGCCATTTGCAACGATGCCATGGCCAACAGGTCTTGTTTATCTTTTACTGCGTAGTTCTTTTGGAATGCCTGTATGCTCTCTTCAATGGTCGTTTCTGCCTTGCGGATGTTTACTTCCTCGGCACTGCCCAATGTGAGTGGGTAGGTGCGGCCTGCAATGTTCACTTTGATCGAAATTTCGCTCATGTCGATTGCTTATTTGTTGAGTAGCGTTATACACTCATCGATTTCCTTCACCAACTCATTGATCCTGTGTCGGGTTACTCCGCGGAAGTTATCGTCCTGCGGCGTAGGCATTGAGCCGGTGTTTACAACGGTATTTACTCGGTTGTTCAATTCGTCAACCTGCTGCTGAAGTTCCTTGTTGATACGATGCATGGCTTCATTTTCTTCGCGCAGGCGTTGCACCTGCTGCTGGAGGCTCAATTTGGCCTCTCCGAGTGTCACGATTTTAGCTTGTATGCGTTCTATCAAAAGTTCATTCATTGGTCTTGAATACAATAGAGTCAATAATGATTGTGCGTCAAAGTTAAGGGAAGATTGCCATGCGGCAAGTTTGTTTTTTCCTTTTTAGGATGTTCATATTTTATGTCTTCACCGTTCATGAAAATTCCTTCTATGAGCCAACTTCGCCTGCTATGCCTTTTTTGTTATTTGTTTTCCGATACCTTATCGTTGCAATTCCGATTTGCGCGCCCTTGCTGCTGTGTGCGCAAGTGAAGGAGTATCCCAAGAATTACTTTCAATCTCCTCTTGAAATTCCGCTCAACCTCTCCGGTAATTTCGGAGAATTGCGCACCAATCACTTTCATGCGGGTATCGATATTAAGACCGAACAGCGCGAAGGACTCAACGTGCTCGCCGCTGCGGATGGCTATGTTTCGCGCATCAAGGTGGCGCCGGCAGGCTATGGCTATGCGCTCTACATCGATCATCCGAATGGGTATACTACCGTCTACGGTCACTTGCTGCGCTATGCGCCTAAGATTGATGAATACGTCAAGAACCAACAGTACGATCTGGAATCCTTTAGCGTCGATCTATTTCCCGAAAAGGGGCTTTTGCCGCTAACCAAAGGTGAAGTGGTCGGACTGTCGGGAAATTCAGGAAGCAGTGGAGGACCGCATCTTCATTTTGAAATACGTGAAACAGCAACCGAGAAACTGGTCAATCCGTTGTTGTTCGGCCTGGAAGTAAAAGATAAAATACCGCCCTCCGTGTCGCATGTTTGGTTGGTCCCGCTAACCGACTCTTCGTGGGTGAATGGCGCACGTTTGCCTGTTATTTTGGAAACAAAGGGCGGCGGACTGAAAACAACCACGCTTCCCAAGGTATACGGCGATGTGGGTTTTGCAATTACGACTGTCGATATGCTCGACGGAAATAGCAACCGTTGCGGCGTCTATCGAATCGAATTGTTTGTAGATGGTCTTCAAGTATACGGGCAGCGAATGGATCGACTCGATTTCGCAACCAATCGCGCCATGAATGCGCATACTATCTACGAGCGCTTTAAAAAGGACAGAAGCTCCATTCACGGATCTTATCGATTGCCCGGAAATCCGCTCGATATTTATGACAACCTGGTAAACGATGGTGTTATCAGTTTTCGCGATGGAAAGACCCATGCCTGCGAATACCGATTGCTTGATATCATGGGCAATGAGTCACGCGTGAAGTTCAGCGTGCAATCGCTGACTGCTCCCGGCAAGCCTATGCCTTCAAAGGCTCATCTCGCACATTGGGATTGGGAGCGCGATAACGCTATTGAAACAGAACGAGTCAGGATTTCGATGAAGGCAAATACACTTTATGAAAATCTGGATTTGGATATCACGGAAACAACCAAAATTGCAAACTCAGTAGGACCGGCTTATCTAATTGCATCGCCATACGAGCCTGCACACAATGCTTACTCGCTTTCTCTCAAAGCGGACAAAGTGAAGCCCGGGTATGAGCGAAAAACAACGGTCGTACGCTGGGACCCCGACAAGAACAAGCTCATTGCCGAGGCAAGCAAGTATGAGAATGGCTGGATTTCGGCTGAGCCGATGTATCTCGGTTATTTTGCCCTGATGACCGACACTGTTAAGCCGGGTATTTCAGTCGTTGATTTTGCTGCAATAATGAAAGGAAAGAAGAGTTTTTCGTTTAAAATTTCGGATGGGCTTTCCGGCATCGATCAGATAATTCCGCGTATTGACGGCAAATGGGCACTCATGGAATACGATGCAAAGAATAGCCGATTGACGTATTATTTCAACAGCAGATACATAGCGCCAGGAGAGCATCAATTCGAGCTCACAGTAATTGACGCCGTAGGCAATGAAAAAAAATTTAATGGTCGATTCACATGGTAAAACAACATTCTGTATTGTCTAACTTGAGTGACCTTGCACAGGCACTTGCCTTGTGCCTGATTTTTATCGGTTGTTCAGATGATTCACTTAACGAAGCTGCCTTGAAATCCGCTGCTCTTGTGGGTTCTGGGGCCGCCACTGCAGAATTGTTGGAGCAGCCAACGGGCAATGTTTTTGCGCTCAATATTGAGGGGGCGAGGATTACTTCCGATTACACTCAAGAGCAAATAACCTCCGTTTGTGCATTGGCATTTTACAATGAGCTGAGTGAAAAGCAACGAACTGGCAACTGCTTTGTGAGAGTGAATATTTCGCAGGAAAAAGCAACACCCTTGCACGCCACCTTCACGTGTGAAGAGTTGACTATTGCCGATCGCTGCATTGATAATGCGGTTACATTTTTTCGATGGGATCCTTCCAAAGGCCTTGATTCCGTTCGGCTAGCAGTTGATCCAACGTTTTTTCCGGATACGATACTATACCAAATGGGACAACGAATGGCCGCACAAGATTCCGCTCAATTCGAAGGTGTTCGCACGGAAATCCTGGGTTTCCGCCAGGATAGTATTGCCGATTTCCCGGTGTTAGTGATGAATGCCAAGGTGGTTCGGAACGAAAAAACGCAGTTTTATGATGTCTATTCGCGTTATTCTAGTCAGCAACTTCTCTTTGTTGCTGCTCAGCTTAATAAGGCTAAATGAATTGATTCCGATCGAGTTTCAACCACTCGAGTGTAGCGTTACAAAACACATCTTCTACAACGGATGGGTCGTGGTTCATTTGAGTAATAAACTTGCCCACTTCCAAATCACCCAAAGGAAATGGATAGTCGGTGCCGAGCGTTACACGTTTTGAACCTTGCATGTCGAGTACATACTGAAACAGTTTATCATCGTGTGTTGCGCTGTCAACCCAAAAATGCCCGACGTATTTACGCGGATTAACAGGATTGTCGATAGCCACTAAATCGGGTCTGCAATTGAATCCATGTTCGATGCGTCCGAGTGTAGGCAGGAATGATCCTCCTGCATGTGCGAAGTTGAAACGGATGTTTGGATATCGTTCCATCACTCCTGCGAAGATGAGTGAGCACATGGCACGTGCTGTTTCTGCAGGCATCCCAACCAGCCACGGCAACCAATATTTTTTCATCTCTTCCTGACCCATCATATCCCATGGGTGCACCAACACGGCCATGTCGAGTTCTTGAATGGCTTGCCACAACGGTTCAAAGGTTGTTTCACCCAAATTCTTTTGGTTGACATTGCTGCCTATCTGAATGCCCTTCATGCCAATGGCTTTGCAACGCTCCAACTCAGCAATGGCCAAATCCACATCTTGCATGGGCAGTGAGCCAAGGCCGACGTAGTGTTTTGGGTGTCGTGCAACAATGTCGGCTATGTGGTCGTTCAGAAAACGTGCAACCGTTAGTCCGTCTTTCGGTTGCGCCCAGTATGCAAACAATACAGGTATAGTGCACACCACTTGCACCTGCGTGTTGTATTTCGCATACTCTTCGATGCGAATGTTTTCATCCCAGCAATTCGATTCAATCTCTCGAAAAAACTTGTCGCCTTGCATCATGCGAGCGAAACCCGGTCGATGATGGTCGAGATGAATAAAACTGCCATACCCAAATTTCGATGACCAGTCGGGAACAACCTTCGGCATAATGTGGGTGTGCATGTCTATTTTGAGACTCATAGGAGAAAAGGGACATTAGTTTTTTCGAACAGGCCGTAAATCTAGCATGTTCACTGGGTTGGTTTGAAGGCCTTGCACGTTGCTGCGCACAAAATGAGATACCTGATCGTAATACAACGGAAGAACCGGTGCGTCGAGCATGAGCATTTCATTCAGTGCTGCTATTTGAACATGCCGAATGGAGTCGTTCGATTCACGGCGAATCTTCTCGTAGAGGATATCAAATTCAGGATTGCTGTAGTGCGTATAGTTTGGGCCTGACGGACAAAAGTTGGGTGTGTAAAATACCGCCAGGAAATTTTCGGCATCGGCATAATCGGCCAGCCACGATTTTCGGAATACGGCCAGCTGAGCTTTGGCCGATTGTTCGCGAAGCGCAGGTCCTTGCAATACGTTGATGCGTGCCTTGATTCCAATCTTACCCAATGCATGCTGGATGTATTCCATCAAATCGGCGTAGTCGCCTGTGGTCGACAACACGATTTCGGACATGCCTTCACCGTTGGGGTAGCCTGCGTCTGAGAGCAGTACACGAGCCTTCTGCAAATCATACGGATAAAATTCCTGTGTGCTTGACGGGTTGAGCATGGGAGGCACAAATCCTTGGTAAGCGGCAAACACGGTGTTGTTGCGCAGGTATCTAACCATCTCTTTTTTATCGATAGCATGTGAGATTGCACGACGCACACGAACATCCATCAACGGCGAATCGGCATTGATGGTGGCTGTTGGGTCCATTTGAATGCCTAGGTAATCCGTTTTGATAAAAGGCGTTCGCTGAAACGTTAGAATGGACTTGTAGGCATCAGCGAGTTCACCCGATTGATTGAGGAGTTCGTCTTTAAATGAACTGTGGATGCCACTCATGAAATCGTACTTGCCTTGTAGCAATCCTTGGAACTCAACCGACATGTCTTTCGCAAACTCAATCTTAACAGCATCGAGATAGGGGAGTTGATTGCCCTGTGCGTCTTTCATCCAATAGTTGTTGTTGCGATGGAAAACGAGAGCGATGTTTTCATACCAGAAGGCAAATCGAAACGGCCCTGTTCCAATGGGGTGTTCGCGAAAGTCCGGACCGTAGTGTTCGACTACTTCTTTCGGTACGACGTTGCAATATTGCATGCTGAGCATACCCAAGAATGGTTGAAACGGTTCGCGAAGGTGAATCTCAAGAACGCTATCATTGATTGCCTCGAAACCGCCTTGATACGTGCGGTCGACACTGCTGAAAATCCAGGTGGCGGGACACGCTAATGCAGGGTCGAGCAAACGATTGAAGCTGTATACAAAGTCGGATGCAACTACTCGGCGTCCGGCTGAATCTTCGAACAAAGGGCTTGGATGAAAATGAACATCATTTCGCAATTGAAAACGATAGTGCATTCCATCGGCACTGATTTCCCAACTGCGCGCAATGCAAGGAACTACTTTCATTTGGCTGTCGAGCTCCACCAAACCATCGAACAATTGGTTGGTGGCCCACATCACTTCAATGTCACGTGAGAATGCCGGGTCGAGCGTAGTAATACCGTTGCTCTCGTTGTAACAAAACACGGACTTTGTTTCGTGCGCTTCCTCTCTGCACGATACAAATGCCGAAAGCACCGACAAGGTCAGTGCCATCGAAAGATAGGTTCGGCAGGTATATCGTTTCGTCATGGCGTGCCAAAAGTAGGCAGGCCGCAACTAAGTTTAGTTGTCTGTGGAAATGTCGATGTTCATGGATTTGCGGCGCATGCTCGCGCTGGATGGCGGATAGTAGCGATCGGGTTTGCGATTGCCCTGAAAGTCGAAACGCTTCCAATGACCAATTTTAACTCCGGCCTGATAAGCGCCTTCACTTTCTACACTGCCGTTGGCAAAGTAGTATTTGAAGTAGCCGTCTTCTATGTAGCGACCATTGCGCTCTATGTATTGTCCTTCGATTTTTAAATTCTCCATGCCATCATACACGATGCCTTTATACTTGGCGTCGTCGAGTGGAGTAAGTTGAAGTCGGTAGGTTGATCCCGTCTCCGATGCTGTTTGCATCATTGCATTGAGATGAATCGTTTTGGGTTGGTGTTGGCTTTGTGCCATCACTCCATGACCAAAGGTGAACATACTTAGCAGTATAGTGTAGAGTTTGCTTTTATTCATCGCATTTCAGTTTGTTCAGTGTTACGTTAGCAGAAGATATAAGGTTACGTTTTTTGTAATTGAACATTAGCGGTCATCTTTGCCAAAAATTATTGGATGAAAAACAAATATGGTTTTGGACTAGGCGCTCTTGTTGTGGTGATGTGTTATTCATGCGCATCTGTAAAGCCTTCGGGCAGCTCGGTTAGTGAAGAGGCAATTGTCGCTTTTTATAATGTCGAGAATCTTTTCGATACCATCAACGATCCGCTAACGCTCGATGAAGATTTTACTCCGACCGGTAAACTTCAATGGAACGCTCCTCGCTATCGTGAGAAGCTGAGCCGTATTTCGGAGGTGATTGATATGTTGCCGGGCGATCTCCCGGTATTTGTTGGCTTGTGTGAGATAGAGAATAAGGCAGTGCTGCTCGATTTGGTGCGCGAGCCTGTATTGAATGCCTCTCCTAAAACGGAGCGCTATGAAATTATCCACGCCGATAGCCCGGACGAACGAGGTATCGATGCTGCAGCATTGTATGATGCATCGAAATTGAAAGATGTAAAATTCGAGTATTACTCAATTGCTTTGCCCGATCCGAAAGATCCAAACACACGTGACATATTGCATGTGCAAGGCAAGATGGACGGTGAGACGATTCACTTTTTTGTAAACCATTGGCCCAGTCGCAGCGGTGGACAAGCGGAAAGTGAACCAAACCGATTGGCGGTTGCTCAGTTATTGAAGACAAAGGTGGATGCAGTGCTCGCAGAAAACGCGAACGCGAAAATTGTGATTATGGGCGACTTCAATGATCATCCAAACGACAAGAGTGTGTATGAGGTATTGGGCGCTAAGGAAGAGCTTGGATCAACATTGTATAACCACATGTATTCGATACATGCCTCGGGAAACGGTTCCTATTTTTATAAAGGAGAATGGGGAGCTTTGGACCAAATGATTACTTCGCGTGGATTGATGTTAGCCATTGAAGGCAACACGAAAACTTCAGGTTGGCATGTAGACAGTCAATCGGCTGGAGTGATGCGCGAAGACAAGCTCCTGTTTCGTGATAAAGAAGGAATTGCTCGTCCGAGCCGATCCTATGCAGGCGATTCTTACAAGGGAGGTTATTCCGATCACTTACCCGTGTTCATCAAAATGCAGAAGTAAAGAAACCAACTTACTTATTGGTTAGGCTTAAAAAAAAAAACCCCGCATTGCGGGGTTTTCATTTTCGTTGCGAAGAATATTACTTCTTAGCAGCAGCCTTCTTAGGAGCAGCAGCCTTCTTAGGAGCAGCAGCTTTCTTAGGAGCAGCAGCCTTCTTAGGAGCAGCAGCCTTCTTAGGAGCAGCCTTCTTAGCAGCAGCCTTTTTAGGAGCAGCAGCCTTCTTAGGAGCAGCCTTCTTAGCAGCAGCCTTCTTAGGAGCAGCAGCTTTCTTCTTAGGAGCAGCAGCTTTCTTAGCAGCAGCTTTCTTCTTCGGAGCAGCCTTCTTGGCAGCAGCCTTCTTCACGGCCTTTGGGGCAGCGTGTGATTTTGACTTTGTTTTCATATTTGTAACGGTTGATTTGTGATTTACAATTTCATAAGTAACCTTGGCCGTAACGCAAAACGAATACACTTTTCCATTCAACACTTTTGCGGTCTGGTCTTGAACATATACCGAACTTACACTCTTGAACCGGGCCATTGCTTCTTCTACCACTTTCGCTGTTGCGTCTTCCCAACTGGTAGGTGAGGCATTTGTTATCTCTGTCACTCGATAAACTCCCATTTCAATTTTGCACTTCGATTAATGTTCAGGTCTTCAAAAAAACAATCCGTGAAATTTTATTTTTCCATTATCACGAATTTCAAAAGTTGGTCCCGGAATTTTTATAAAGCTTAAAACTTTCGCAGTTCGTTGCATCCATTTTTTCTTCCAGCGAACACGTTCCAAATCTGCATCAAATGAAAAGTAGAATTCACGCTCGCGTTGAAAATTATTAACATCATCAACAACGAAATTTCCACTTGTCATTTTTGTTCCACCGTATCCTATTGCTATATTCAACCATCTCGGGAAAGTCGCGCCAGTAGCGAGAAAGCGAGATACGTTCACAGAGGCCCAATACGTTTGTGCATTGTAGTCTTTCAAGATGCGTTGTTGAAAATTACGACCTAACACTTCTTCATTCATCTCTGCAAATGTTGACGGTGTGTATGAAAATTTTAAAACGATGCGTTGTTCTTTCCAGAAAATATTTTGTGATGTGTGAAGTAAAATTCCACTTGTATTTGCAATCATATCACCCCATGAAAACCCCCATTGTGCACTTTGACCATCGAGTATTTCAATACTGGTCATATACAACATGCTTGTTGCTGCACCGCGCCATGTGTCTCTTCCACTGGGCAAAGACCACGAGTAGTAATCAGTAAGAAATCGGGAGAGTGTATACGACGTGAATGCATGGCCAACTTTATCTACCTGCAACCATTCATCGTTATCATTAAAGGAATGAAGTGTTGTGCGAGGATAATTTTTATACCAGAGTTGATTGAGCAACGTATAGGAAATACCGGCAGTAGCAAGGGTGGTAGAGTATGCAATCTTCTTACGTGCATCATATCGAATGCTGTCACGCTGCGCTGCAGATGGAATGCTGTATGCAATCAACATGAAAAAAAAACTATGTAAGATGGCGCGAAGCATTTTCAATTTGGCTGCACGCAACTTACATCAGATTTGAATGATTGAAGTGGACGGAGGTTGCAATACTTAATGAACGACATTGTTCATTAGCCTTGGATAATCCAGTAGTTGATTTTCTCTTGCAGTAGTTCTGCACGCATTGGTTTCTCCAGGATGTCGTCCATGCCTGCTTCCATGCAAAGCGCTTTGTCTTTTTTCTGATTACTGCTGAGCCCGATTATGACAGGCATCGACTCTTCATCAACTATGCGTTTGAGTTGCTTCGTTGTTTCAATTCCATCGACATCGTTTTCTTTCACATCCATTAAAATGATGTCATACTCATCGCGTCGCGACTTCTCCAACACCTCCTTGCCCGAAGTGACCGTGATAAACTTATGTCCGAGCAGCTCGAGTGTTTTGGCTGTTACCGCTCTTGAAAGATCATTGTCTTGCGCAAGCAATATCTTAATGTTCGACTTTTGTTGGGCCAATATATCAGTATTGCCACTTTGCAAATTCAGCTTAGCTCGTTGCATCGGGCTAACTTTCATAACATCAATAATGGTGTCGAGCAGCTTGGATTGCTTAACAGGCTTTGTTAAATAAGCGTTGTATAAATTTTCACTGTCGGCCATCATGTGCTCTCCAAGCGACGAGAGAACAATAATTGGCAACTCCTGAATATTGAAATTAGAGCGAATGGTTCTCGCAACCGAATGGCCATCCATCTCCGGCATCTGCATGTCGAGAATCACAAAGTCGAATTTATTTAGATTCGACATGATATCGGTTAACAATTGCGGGCTATTGAATGGCGTTACCTGAATACCCCAACCTGAAAGCTGCTTAACTAAAATCTTGAGATTCGTTGTGTTGTCGTCGATTACCAATGCGCGCATTCCTTGCAACGCATTTACTTTCTCTTTGTGCTCTGCTCCCGAAACTTCCGCAACAATGCTGAATGAAAAAGTGGATCCATGCCCCGGCTTGCTTTGTACTTTAATACGACTTCCTAATTCGATTGCCAAGCTCTGGCTGATGGCAAGACCCAAGCCTGAGCCACTGTATTTCTTTTGAAACGAAGAATCGACCTGATAGAATGAATCGAAAATTTTCTCCACCTTGTCGGGGT
>JBILIX010000241.1:0-4004 GCA_044368835.1 Flavobacteriales bacterium
CCGAGATAAATCTGTTTGCCAAAGAGGTTTCAAAGAAACTGCAGCGCACTGTTCCTTGCAGACGAATCGGTGTCGCTATTATTGGTTTAGAAGTACCGCATGCTCACGTGCATTTAGTTCCACTCAATACAATGGCCGACATCAATTTCAGTGCAGAACGCCTGAAAATGTCTCACGAAGATCTTGCCACCCTAGCAACCGAAATTCGAAACGCGTAAGCCAACCTTCAACCTTCAACCTTCAACTGAGCATACTCCTTAGCAAAGTAAGTGAGAATGATATCAGCCCCTGCGCGCTTTATGCTCAGCAACATCTCAGGCATTGCTCGCTCGTAATTGATCCATCCTTTTTCGCCTGCTGCTTTCAGCATGGCGTATTCGCCACTCACGTTGTAAGCGGATATAGGCAGCGTTGAATGTTCCTTCAGCGTTTGAATAACGTCCAAATAACAGAGTGCAGGTTTAACCATCAAATAGTCGGATCCCTCTGCTTCATCCAAGGAAGCTTCGCGTATTGCTTCTCGTTTGTTGGCAGGATCCATTTGATACGTTTTCTTATCGCCAAATTTGGGAGCAGAGTCCAAAGCATCGCGAAAAGGTCCGTAATAAGCGCTTGCATATTTCGCTGTATACGACATGATGGAAGTGTCTGTGAATCCGGCTGCATCGAGCGATTCACGAATGTGAAGCACTCTGCCGTCCATCATGTCGGATGGACCCACAATGTCAATTCCCGCCTCAGCCTGATGCACTGCCATGCGGCCAAGAATCGGCAACGTGCGGTCATTGTCGATTTTTCCGTCGTCGACATACCCGTCGTGGCCATCGCTGCTGTATGGATCCATGGCTACATCGCTCATCAAACAAACCTCGGGAAATCGTTGCTTGATGGATCGAATCGTGCGCAAATAGAAATTGTCGCTGCGCATCGCGTAGCTCGCTTCTTTGTCTTTTAATGCGTCTTCTACCGCAGGGAATATCACGAAGCTGTTGATGCCAAGTGCAACACATTCTTCAATTTGGCGCAACATCAAGTCTTCCGAATACCTCGAAATACCGGGCATGGATGAAATGGGCACCTCAATGCCTTTGCCATCTACAAGGAAAAGCGGATAGATGAAATCGCTTACGTGCAATTCAGTTTCTCTAACTAAATCGCGTATTACACTACTCTTGCGGTTGCGGCGCGGACGTTCGTTCATAGGTGGTTGTTCGAATAAGTTCTGAAATAGTTACTTCCAGCGTTGCTAAGGTATCGCTATACGCATTCAACGTGCTAAGCACACCCGCATCGCCGGCGTTCTCACCAAACGGATTGCGGATGCCACGGGCTATTTCCTCTTTGGAAGGAAGAACTACCAAATGATCGCGCCACGTATGCAGCTCCGATTGTTTGTATTCCAATTGATTCACGGCTTCTTTTATTGCAGCATATTGAATGCGCATCATGCTGTCAACTGCAAGTAGCGTGTCGGTGCTCATAGCATCGCGCTGCAAGCGGAGTTCGGAAAGATGTGCGTTCAGCGAGGAATCGGATAGATTAATGCGTTGGGTAAGTTGGTCTTGTGCAGTCCGGCATTCAAGAAGTGCAGGACTTTCGGCACTTGCACATCCCATTAAAAAGACGGTAACAGTTAACACAAAGACGGAGAGCGCTTGTTTTTTCATTGTTCTTTCGGTTGTTCTTTTTTCGGAACGGGATCATAACCAAAACTGCCCCATGGATGGCATTTGAAAATTCTTCGCGCCCCCATGTAAATGCCTTTCAGTACACCCCATTCTTCAATGGCCTCTGCCGTATAATGTGAGCAAGTTGGCTCGAAGCGACAGTTTTTTCCCAACAACGGCGATAGATAGCGCTGGTAAAGGCGTATAGGAAAAATAAAAATCTGCTTCAACGCTTTTTGATTTTCACAAAGGTAACGCAGAGCGAATGGCAACTCCGTTAGAAGGGCCATTTTTCAATGGCGAGAAAGAGGGCAAGCAGCAGTGATAACACACCCAACACTTTTCCAATTTTCGCGCTTGCTGCGGGAATGATGAAGGATATCAATGCCACACACGATAGGATTGCTGCGACGATGATTAACTGACCCGCTTCCACTCCGAGGTTAAAGAGGAAAAGTTGTGTAATGAAACTCTCTCCTTCGTTTGATATCATTCGGAAGAAGCTTGAAAAACCCATTCCGTGAATGATTCCGAATACAGCGGCCGATAGGTAGCGGTAAACAGATACGCTTGCTGAATGTGTTACGGTAATCAAATTGAACGAAGCGGTTAGGACAATCGTAACGGGTATTAGAAACTCGATGAGTTCAGATGAGAAGCGAACCAGGTCGAGTGAGGCGAGTATTAAACTTATGCTATGCCCCAGCGTGAATGCAGTTGCCAATAAGACGACGGGCTTCCATTGTTTGAAGGTGAAGGGCGCACACAAGGCCAATAAAAACAACATGTGGTCATACCCTTCAATGTCGGTTATATGCAGTATGCCGTCAACAAAAAAGTTTGCCATCATTCTTAGTCAGAACCTAATTGATAAACATTTCCGTTCACGGTTACGGTAAAGCCGCTGTCGCATTCGCCTAAACCGAAATTGATGTAACGCGTTGCATATCCCTCCGGCTCAACTGTAATGCGCCCGCTTACAATCCAGTTACATCCTACTTGAGCTCGGAGCGGATATGTGATTGAACTAGTATAAGCAACACCATTTCTATTGATGCCCGAACCGTTGCCGTTTATTTCGTACACATCATCCCAAAGCATGAGTGTGTTTTGGCCTTCTATCCACGTTCTCACACGATTCGCTTCATAGCTGATAGTCCACGAATTGTCAGGGGCGGTTACTGTGCCACTCACCGTTATCGCATAATGCAATTGACCACTTGCATTCAAGCCAAGATTCTCGATGGTTTTTTGCCCTTGTAGTAGGTAGCCGTTTACGGAATAATTATCGGGCGTTATTGTGATGATTGTGCCTGCTTCTCTGTATCGACCGCTATAGGTGATGAATAATGTTCCTTTACGAGTGCGACCATCATATCCTGCGCAATCATCGTCTCCGAAATCAATCAAAATTGTTTTGGGGTTGCTCAACGTATCAACTAAGATCGTATCGATGCAACCAATCAGGTCTTCTCGAATGCCTTCAGTCTCTGAGGATATGTCGTTTACCACTTTGAACATATCAGAGAACATGTTTTCTGCGGTGTTGTTATCGGTTGAAATGGATGAACCTAGCGTATCTCTTCGCTCTTTTCTACATGAAGCAGCAAGCGTTGCAATGGCAATAAAAAGGATGATAATCTTCGTTTTCATGATATAAATTTATAGCTTGGACTGAAGAACGATTGTTAAGGTTTAACGACCACGGTTACTTTTTTCTGTAATGGAAAACTGTTCCTGAATACTCATTGTTGTCGTCTGCTTCGAAACGACCAATCTCCTGAATTTCCCAGTTTCCTTCCTCTATACGTGGGAAGAACACATCTGCATCATCAAACGCGGCGTCAACGTGCGTGAGATACATTTCATCAACCAAATTCTCATTCAACGAATGATTGTAAATCTGAGCACCACCTATGATAAATACTTTTTCAGCATTCGATTGACGCGCGGTTTCAATGGCCGATTGCACATTGGAAAACAGGTGTGCGCCTTCTGCTGGAAAATCAGCGTTGCGGGTCACCACGCAGTTCACTCGGTTGGGCAATGGTCGAAATCGGGGAGGCAAACTTTCCCAGCTTTTTCTACCCATTATCACCCAATGACCCGATGTAGTCGATTTGAAAAAATTCATATCGCTTTTCAGTCGCCACAATAAGTCGTTGTTTCTTCCGAGCTCATTGTTTTTTCCGATAGCTGCGATGAGTATAATGGGTGTAGTGTGTTCCACTTTTTTTGCTTGGATTAAACAGCTACTGCTGCTTTGATATGTGGGTGCGGATCGTAATTCTCCAACGTGAAATCCTCGTAGACAAAAGAGAAGAGGTCCTTCACATT
>JBILIX010000242.1:0-4002 GCA_044368835.1 Flavobacteriales bacterium
TATTCGCATCAATGCATACAACGTGCTTGGTCAGCAATTGATTGAGCCTATTGTAGGCGAGTTTGGAAGTCAAACCATCCTGTTCAGCGACCGCCGTTACGCAGCCAATGCGTTAATTGAAGTGACTGATTTGAATAGCGGTGAAAAAGCGTTGATTCGTTTGGGAAGATAAACTGATAACTATTGTGATGTGTTAAATGGTCTCGGCTTGCCGAGACCATTTTTTTTTCATCTTTGCAACATGGAACAAGGACTGTTCGAAAAACTTCTCTACGTCTTCATAATCTTGGCTGTCTCCATCACCGGGTTAGTATTGTATCGAAAGGAAGTTTCTTTTTTATTCAAGGCCAAAAAATGCAGTGGCCGAATTGTAAATTGGATGTCGGCGGTAATTGGCGGTAAGCGCTTTTATTTTCCCATGATTGAATTCACGCCCGACGGATACGAACGCCAGTTGTTTCGTGCGGAAGACCGCTGCGAAGGTCAGCCCATGTTTGACCCTGGAACGGAGGTCACGGTAAAATATCTCGAGACGGATTTGGATTACCGTAAGGTGATTTATCCCAAGAAGTAATTACGCCTTAACGCCGGCTTTCAAGCAGGTGAGTAAGTGAATGGCTCGTTTCAACTCAGTAACATGGTCGAACGACATGCGCAAGCTTTTTTCCTTTTCATACATCTTTCCGGTATGCGGGTTGTGCTTGATAAATTCCAGAACAAATGAGAATTTCTCACTTTGATAAAACGGAGAGTTTTCTTGCGATATGAAGTAACCGATCATTTTGCCGCTTTTTAGAACAAGTTTTTCAAAACCGATTTCACGCGCAAGCCATCGCAAGCGCATCGTTTCAATCAACGATATCGTGGGTTTTGGAATTTCGCCGAATCGGTCGATCAACTGCTCAGTGAAAATTTCCATTCCCTCTTCGGAGTTGATGTCGTCGAGCTCCTTGTAGAGCGCAATGCGCTCAGAGATGCTGCTAACGTATTCGTCCGGAATCAGAATTTCGAAATCGGTTTCGAGAATTGTTTCACGCACATAATTCTGTGAGCGCTGAATCTCTTCTTCATACAGTTCTTTGAAGTGTTCTTGTTTCAACTCATCGATAGCTTCATTGAGAATTTTCTGATAGGTTTCAAAACCAATATCATTGATGAATCCGCTCTGCTCTCCACCCAGCAGATTGCCGGCGCCTCGTATATCGAGATCTCGCATGGCAATGTGTAGCCCCGAGCCGAGATCGCTGAATTGCTCAATTGCCGTTAGGCGTTTGCGGGCGTCTTCCGTAAGCAAGTGCAACGGTGGACTGAGTAAGTAGCAAAATGCATGTTTGTTGTTTCGACCTACACGTCCGCGCAACTGGTGCAGGTCGCTCATGCCGAAATGATGTGCATCGTTGATGATAATCGTATTTGCGTTGGGAATATCGATTCCACTTTCTACAATCGCAGTACTCACAAGCACATCGAATGCACCTTCAATAAATTCTGACATCACTTCTTCCAGCTCTTCGCCCTTCATCTGTCCGTGCGCAGTTGCAACGCGCGCATCGGGGCAAAGTCGTTGTATCATGCCGGCAACCTCTTTCAAGTTCTGAACTCGGTTGTGAACGAAGAAGATTTGTCCGCCGCGTTGAATCTCGTAACTCACCGCATCGCGCACCACCTCTTCATTGAATGGTCGCAGTTCGGTTTGGATAGGATGGCGATTGGGTGGTGCCGTCTGTATGATCGACAAGTCGCGCGCTCCCATCATAGAGAATTGCAACGTGCGCGGAATGGGGGTTGCGGTGAGTGTTAGTGTATCGATGTGCGCGCGCAATGTTTTCAATTTGTCTTTTACTGCCACACCGAATTTCTGCTCTTCGTCTATGATAAGCAAGCCAAGATCTTTGAATTTCACTTTAGGGGCAACAATTCCATGCGTGCCAATGAGCACGTCGATTTCCCCGCGCTCCAGTCGCTTGAGTGTTTCTGTTTGTTGCTTCGCGCTCTTGAAGCGGTTGAGATAATCAACCGTAATCGGAAACTCTCTGAAACGTGCTGCAAAGCTTTTGAAGTGCTGAAGCGACAGAATGGTTGTTGGAACCAAAACTGCTACTTGTTTTCCGTCGGTGGCTGCTTTGAATGCGGCTCGCATGGCTATTTCGGTTTTGCCGAAGCCAACATCGCCGCACACCAGTCGATCCATAGGCGATTCGGCCTCCATGTCTTCTTTCACGGCCTGGGTAGCTTTCAGCTGATCGGGAGTGTCTTCATACATAAAGGATGCTTCTAGCTCGTGTTGCATGTAACCGTCGTGTTCGAATGCATGCCCTTTGGTTGCCTTACGCTTTGCATATAGCTTTATAAGATCGAAGGCGATTTCTTTCACCTTGGTTTTGGTCTTGCGCTTGAGCGATTGCCAAGCATTGCTGCCGAGCTTATCCATGCTCGGCGTCGATCCTTCCTTGCCAACAAATTTAGAGATGCGGTGCAAGGAGTGAATGCTCACATAGAGCGTGTCGCCTCCCTTATAGGTTAATCGGATGGCTTCTTGCTCTTTACCATTTACATCAATCTTTTGTAGACCGGCAAATTGCCCAACACCATGGTCTATATGCACTACATAGTCGCCCGGTTGAAGCGACATGATTTCTTTGATCGTGAGTGCTTCTTTGCTTTTCTTAAAGCCTTCCTTCAATCGGAAGCGGTGATAACGTTCGAATATTTGATGATCGGTATAGACCAGTGTCTTGTTCTCTTTGTCGATGAATCCCTCCGAAAATTCAACCGTAAGCGGAGTGAAATGGATTGCGTGGTCTTTATCCGAAAAGATCTGATATAAACGCTCAATCTGTTTCGGCTGACCTGCAGCTATCACATTCGTGTATCCGGCTTTGGCATTGTTGGCGAGGTTCGTACTCAACAAATCGAAATGTTTGTTGAAAGCGGGCTGTGGTTCCATGTCGAACTGCAGTAGTGCTCCTTCCGGAAATTTCCGTTGCGAACCGAATTCAATGACTCTGCGTTGCAGCAGCAACTCGAAAAGTTCTTGCTTAGTTGCATAGAGCAGGTGCGGTTCCAGTCGCTCAAACAGCCCTGCTTGTTTCTCGTATTGTTTTTGTGCCTTTTCAATTTCTACATCCATCCGATTGAGAGCCCCTTCCGTGTCTTTAATCCAGATGCGAGTGGAAGCAGGCATAAATTCGAGCATGGTAATGCGCGCATCCTCTGTGCTGCGCATACTCACGTTGGGCACTATCGTAGCCTTTGTCATTTTGGCTACGCTCAGTTGTGTGTCGGGTTCAAATTTGCGGATACTTTCCACTTCATTACCAAACAATTCAATGCGGTAGGGGTGGTCGAAACTGAATGAGAAAATATCGATGATACCGCCCCGCACTGCATATTGCCCCGGCTCATAAACGTAATCGACTTTTTCAAAACCATAAGTGTGCATCCACTCATCCACAAAGTCTATGTCGAGGGTATTTCCCTGAATAATCTCGAATGTTGATCCTCCTAGCTCGTGTTCGGTAATTACTTTTTCTGCAATCGCTTCCGGATAGGTAATGATGCAAATGGGTTTCCCTTTTTGTTCCTTGTTGAGGTTTTTGCGAAGGTCGTTGAGCACTTCGGTTCGCATGGCCACGTTGGCATTGTCGGTTTGCTCCACCTCGTATGCTTGTCGGGCGCTGCGCGGAAAAAAGTATAAGTCAATGGGAAGTTTGCCTGAGGTGTTTTCTTCGCCCGGTGTTTTGCCTGCGGCGTTTTCAAGGTCGTTTAGCATGTATGCTGCTTCTTCTTTGTCGGGCAGCATGAACAGGTGCACACCTCCTGTCTTTTGCATTGTCGCATAGGCTACCAATGCACAGCCGCTGCCCACGAGCCCGCGCAGATGCAGTTTGGATGGAGCAGCTGTGGTTAACTCGATCAGCTTGTCGACAGATGTGGATCGCGAATAAATCGCATTGAGGTCGGAAATAAACATAGGCAAAAGCCCCCATGGATGTATTCATG
>JBILIX010000380.1:0-4001 GCA_044368835.1 Flavobacteriales bacterium
GGCCAGTGGACTCTTCAGGAAATAACCGCAGGTACTTTCAACGTACCACCTTGTTTGGCGGCTGATATCACTCTTACCGGCGGAACAACATCAGCAACGCTGTGCGCCGGACTTGCCGCATCCGTAGTTGAAATTGCTGCCGATACCGCCTCGTATGGTGATGGACAGGTGTTCATTGTAACCAACGGCACCGGAAGCATTCAAGCAACCGGCACTGCCCAATCAATCGATTTTTCTGCCTTTCCCATTGGAGAGTACCTCATCTACAATGTACAGTACAGCGGGGTATTGGACGAAACTACCACGGCTAATGGACTACCGATAACAGGCATACTGGCAGGCAATTGTGTGAGCATTTCAGCCAACCCGATTGCAATTGACATCGTTTCATGCAACGGATGCATCGGAGGCACAATCAGCTCAAACATTGGCAATGGTAGCAGCTACTGCAGCAGTTCAACTCCGACCTTTGTTCCGAGCAACAACTCAACATCCCTTGAAGACAATTACCTCTACGTAATTTCTGATAGCGATGGAGCAATTATCGACACCTTCAGCACCAGCTTCGATGCAACATCGCTGACATTAGGAAGCTATACACTCCGTGGAATCTCGTATAGCGGCGTGTTGGCAGGTCTAGACAGTGTAAGCACCGTAAGCGCAACAACCTGCATCGATTGGTCACAAAACACGATCACCTTTCAAATTCTGGACTGCCCCTATGTTGTATTGAACGAATTGAATGTGGACAATCCTGGAGGCGGCGATACGGAAGAGTTCCTTGAGCTGTATGGCACACCAGGTGCATCGCTTGACGGCCTTGTGCTCGTTTTGTTTGAGGGAGGCACCGACGATAGTTATGCAGCATTTGACCTCGATGGTTATAGCCTCGACGTGAATGGCTTCTTTGTAATTGGAAATGCAGCAACGGTGAATGTGGATTACATCATTCCGGATGCTACCATTTCGAATGGAGGCGATGGCGTTGGACTTTACATCGGAAACGACACCGATTTCCCAAATGGCACCTTGCCTACAACCACCAATCTGATTGAAGCGGCGGTATACGGCACAGGCGATGCAACAGACGTGCAGCTCATTGCAGGTCTTGGATTGAATGCAGTTGTTCCAGGATACGTTCAATTGGACGAAACATTCCAACAGAACCCGCCAGACTTCTCTCTTTCACGCGTTCCCGATGGAGGACAGCCGTTTGTATTCAACCCATACTTGCTTCAAGATGTGACTCCAGGCACTTGGAACCAACCACAGTGTTTGGCAGACAGTGTATTCACGAACAGTGCAACCACTTTCTGCGATACCGATGCATCAGCCATGCTCGACTGGTACACTACTGCATGGGGCTATGGCGATCAGCAATCCTTCGTGATTACTGACAACGCTGATACGATTATTGATTTGACGAACGACGCGATGTACGACTTCACCGGTTTCGCTATTGGCCAATACCGCGTGTACAGCATGTTCTACAACGGAACACTAGATTCTACTACCGTTGCTTCCGGCCAAGACATCATGGGTATCATGGCAGGCAATTGTGTGTCGATTAGCGAGAACTTCATCGATGTTACGGTTGCACCATGCAGCGGCTGCATTGGCGGAAACATAAGCCTTTCTGAAGGTAGCACGCAGGTGTGCAGCTCATCGACTGAGTCGCTTGTACTTGCGAATACCAGCACTTCACTGGATGATTCCTATGTATACATTATTACAGATGCGGCAGGCATTGTTGTTTCAACCAGCGATGCTAGCATCTCTGCACAAGGCCTTTCAGCAGGTGTTTACACAGTAACCGGAATTTCTTACCAAGGAATCCTTACCGGTTTTTCAGCGGGCGATTTGCTTTCCGCTGCAACAGCTTCAACGTGTCTTGAAAATTCAACCAACACCATTGAGATAGAAGTATTCGACTGCTTGGACAACGCACCTTGCACGAAACTCTTTTTCTCAGAATATCTTGAAGGAACCAATGGAACGAAAGCCATTGAGCTCTTCAACCCATCGTTGAGCCCGGTTGATTTGAGTGAATACAGCATTTTGCAATATGCCAACGGCGTAACTGCCGCTACCAACGTGCTTAACCTCACAGGTACACTCGCTCCTTTTGGCACGTATGTAATTGCCAATCCGGGTCAAGGCGGCGGCGGCGGTGCAGCGAGCCAAACGGTCTTAGGCCTTGCAGATCTAATTGATCAAATTGCCAACTTCAATGGTAACGATGCACTCGAGCTTCGCCACAACGACACCATTGTTGACGTGATTGGTATTGTGGGTGACAATCCGGGCACCGGTAACGGATGGCCTGTAGGAACATCGAGCACATTCGATGTGGATATGGTTCGTCAATTCGACATCCAATCACCCATGCCGATTTGGGCGATTAACGCTACGCAATGGAACATATTCGGAAATACCGATTACAGCCATTTGGGGAATCACTTCTTCCAATCGTGCAGCGATGAAACGCTTGCAGGATTTGTAAACGGGGATATCAATGTAGCTGAAAATGCAGGCACAATTACCATCAACGTACAGTGCTTGAATGCAAACGGCCCTATCACTCTTATTGCTAGCGTGCAAGGCGGAACAGCAGACAATACTGACTACACAGCCTTGCTGCCCGACACACTTGTGTTTAACGACAGTACCGCTCTGCTAAGTTTCACACTTAACATCCTAAACGACTTGAATGCGGAAGGGGTTGAAACGATTGTGCTCACACTCGTAGCAGACAGCGCTGTGATTTGGCTGCAACAAACCATGACAATTACGATTGCTCAGAGCGACCCCAATTGCGACGGTGGGTTCTTACAAGGAGCTCAAGGTCTAATCAGCCAGTGCTCTGACGTGCCGAACACACCGATTGATTTGATAGCAAATACCAATGAGCCAGCGGCCAATTATGTGTTCGTGATTACCGATGCCAACGACATGATACTTGAAATTGTGACTGCTACGCCAATCAGTCTTGATGCTTATGGCGAAGGAATATTCCACGTGTGGGGCCTTTCCTACACGGGCAATCTCGATATGGAAAGTATGGGCGCGGGTATGCCGGCCGACGGCATTATTGCGGATCAATGCGCAGAGCTCTCTAACAACTTTGCAGAAGTAGAACGCACACCGTGTATCATCACAGGCTGTGATGCGGGCGAGGTATTCATAGAAGACGGTGCTGATTTCATTACCATTTGCAGCGGTGATGTTCACATCGATGTGATTATGACGAATACAAGCCAATCGATTGACGCTTCGTACACCTATTTCATTACAGATGCAAACGGAACGATAATCGATGAATTCAACGGTATATGGAGTGCGGCTTCATCGCAACCAGGCACTTACTACATCTATGGTGTATCGTTCATGAATAACCTAGTTGACAGCACCATTCAAAGCGGCTTGCCGATAAGCGGCATTGCAGCAGATGATTGCCTGGAGTTGTCGAGCAATTTTGTGGAGGCAGTTGTATACAACTGCAACGGGCCTGCTCCATGCTCGCAGTTATTCTTCTCTGAAGTAGTGGAAGACTCTCAATCGAACAAAGCATTGGAAATTTATAACCCTTCAGCACTTCCCGTTGATCTCAGTAACTACAGCATTAACTTGTACACGAACGGTGCAGCGGCGCCAACCGCAACGCTGAACTTATCAGGAACGTTGGCAGCGCACGACGTTTACGTAGTGGCGGCAACACAAAACGGACCTAATCCGGCTGACCAAGCAATTGTGGATGCAACAGATGTTACGGATGCAGTAAGTGTATTCACCGGTAATGATGCCATTGAATTGCTTTTCCAAGGCAATGCTATCGACGTAGTTGGGGTGATTGGTGATGACCCAGGCGGAAACGGTTGGGCATTCGGCAACTCTTCCACTGCAAACCACGTGCTGGTGCGTCGTCCGGAAGTAACGTCACCTGATACCGACTGGAACATTGTATCGGGCCAATGGATATCTTTTGACGCCACGGACTTCAG
>JBILIX010000243.1:0-3990 GCA_044368835.1 Flavobacteriales bacterium
CCCCATTGCATAGCTTCAGCAGCAGTAAGCATCGAAGCAGAAGTAATCAGCTCCATTGCCTTTCCCTTGCCTACGAGCTGCGCCAGCCGCTGTGTTCCACCATATCCGGGTATTACACCGAGTGTTACTTCGGGCAAGCCCATCTTCGCATTGTCGGAGGCAATGCGCATGTGGCACGACATGGCCAACTCCAATCCTCCCCCCAACGCAAAACCGTTCACCGCGGCAATCACCGGCTTGCTCATGTTCTCCACAAAATCGAACAGCAACTTGTGACCAAGCGCACTGAGCAAGCGCCCTTGCTCAACACTGTAGTCTGCAAATTCCTTGATGTCGGCTCCGGCTACAAATGCCTTTTCGCCACTGCCCGTGATCACGATTGCACGCACTTCGGCGTTGACATCAGCCAGCGCCAAAGCCTTGTTGAGCTCTTGAATGGTCGCGCTGTTCAATGCGTTCAATTGCGATGGACGGTTGATGGTAATGGTCATTACCGATTCTTCGGTGCTCACCAGAATATTTTCATATGCCATGGGGTTCGATTTTAAAAAGTGCGGCTAAGATATTCGCGGAAAGCAAAGCCTGTATCTACAAGCGTTGAAAGTATCAACGCACGAGTGCTACATGCCCCTTCAATTTCGTTCGGCGATCGAGCGAATCAAATTCTACCACCCAATTGTAGACATCGTTCGGAGCGTAATAACCGCTCCCGGCATCGCCTATCCAAGGAGTTTGCAAGTCGAACGATTCGAACACTTTCATTCCCCAGCGGTCGAATATGACCATGTGAAAACCGGTCACCGGTTGACCGCTCACCCGAAACACGTCGTTGATACCGTCATCGTTCGGTGTAAACGTATTCGGAACATACAGCGGGTAATAAGGACGCACATACACCGTGTCGTCATTTACGCAACCGAAATCATCTACTATGGCCAGGTGATAGGTGGTTGCCTCAAGTGGCGAAGCGAGCGTGACTTCGCATGTGTCGCAGCTAAGTCCATCTGCAGGCCACCAGTAACATTGAAAACCTTGTGCATTTCCGAACAACATCACACTATCGGGATACTCGAAATACGCGTCGGGTCCCGCTTCTATGTCTGCCCTAGGATATACAGCCACCGTAACGCTAGCTGTCGCCAAGCAATTATATGCATCGACACCGGTAACTTCAAACACGGTTGTGGTTTCGGGCGACAGATAGACGATTGCATCTTCCTCTGAAAACACCCACAAAGCCGGTGTCCATGCATAACTCACCGCGCCTGTAGCCCAGGCAGCAATAGTATCGCCGAGGCAAATGCTCCCACCCCCGAACGCTTGGAGCTCAGGATTTATCACATTCACCAGCACCGTGTCGTAGCCCACTCCGCAAGAGTTGGTGATTTGTACCACATAGCGCGTAGTATCAAGAGGTGATGCCCAAGGCGCTTGCACCAAGTCAGAACTTAGCGAAGCTGCAGGCTCCCAATTCCAGGCATTGGCGGGCTCTGCCCCTAGTTGAACCGACTCCCCATTGCAAACGCTCAGTGTAGGATAGGTTTGCCCACCGGGCACCTCATCAAACACAACAATCGAAACCAGAGTTTCATCGGTACATCCAAATTCGTTGGTGGCCGTTACCGTGTAGTCGATACTCTGGAGCGGAGTCGCCGTTGGATTTGCAGATTGCGCATTGTCGAGATAATTGGAGGGCACCCATGCATAATCCACGCCACCCGCTGCAAACAACACAGCCTGCTGACCGATGCACAACGAGGTATCGTTGGAGGCATTCATTGTAACCGTGCTCACCTCAACAACCACACTCAGCGTTTCTGTGTCACATTCATTTTCATCGACCACGTAGTAGGTTGTTGTAAGCGAGGGCTCGGCAACGGGATTGGGCACATCGATAGCCGACAAAGTAATGTCGTATAACCAATGCAAATTGGAGCTGCCTTCGGCGCTGAGTTGTGTGGTTTGTCCGGCGCATATCACAACGTCATCTTGAACGGTTGGAGAAACTTCGGGAATGATTGAAACCGCAATGGTGGCCGTATCTGCTGTGACACACAGGCTGTTGTCGTATCCAATCAATTGAATGGTGTACTCGCCTCCATCCGTATACTGATGCGTTGGCAATGACTCTGTGCTGGTGGTGCCATCGCCAAAATCCCACAGATAATTGGCGGCACCTACAGTCGTATTGGTAAAAGCAATTTCGTCGTTCACGCATACCTCAGAAGGGCCGTCAATTTCCACCTCGGCTTGAATAGCACTGAGGTCGAAACGAAAAACTGCCAAGTTGCAACCGGTGCTCTCATTGGTGCTGCTCCAAGCGCCCGGCGTTGTCGGAAAATCGTCGTTGTTCTGGCAGCCCGCGCACACGGCATGGTAGACCGAACCGTTTTTATCAAAGCGCGATGTGCCACCATCCACGTGCTCATTGCTTTCGTTGCCTCCCAAAAAAGACCCATACAAAATGTCTTGTGCATTGGGTGTGAGCACGCACAAATAAAAATCACTTCCATCGGTGGTCGATTGAAAAGCATCGGCAGTAATAGGCAAGCCAAAGGTTGTGCTTTGGTTTGCATAGCAATCGCCCCCAACACCAGAGCAGTAGTTGTTGTTGATGTCGCCGCCCCAACCACTGAGGTATATCTGCTGGCATTCGCTCACCAAAAAAGCAGTGGGTGAAATATCAATCGCCCCGCTTCCCGTGCCAACGGTGGTGTTCCATTCCATGCTGCTCAAATCGGCAGCGAACTTTGTAACGAATTGCCCGCTGTTAGGCTGGCCATAAAGCCCGGGCGTTATAGGCATATTACCGGTTGTTTGACCGTAAGCGTAAATAAATCCGGCGTCATCGCTCTGAGCAAAATATGCCTGGTCGTATGACGAGGTGCCGATGAACGTACCGCCCAGGATTGCGAAATTGGTTGGATTCAGTAAGGTGACATACCCATCGGTCTCACCGTTCCAGGTGCCATCGGCAGCAGTTGCCGAAATCCAGGGGAAGTTCGAACTCTGCGTTCCACCTGCAATTATCAGTTGGCCCGCATCGTTGAATTCAATCGCATAACACGCGTCGCGGCCGTCACCTCCAATGAATCGGCTTTGAAGCAACGTGTTTAATTCGGGTGATAGCTTGAAGAGCACTCCATCAAAAACACCCCCACCGAACACGCCTGAGGTGACGGGGAAATCGGTGCTTCTCGTAACGGTTGCGACATACACATTGTCGGAGGCATCCACGTTTACCTCACCCCTGAACACATCACCGTAATTGTAAAAAAGTTGGTCCGCATTGTTGATGCCGTCAATCTCCGAACCGCCCACGAATGTGGACGCCAGCAACGATCCATCGGTATTGAATTTGGTAACAAAAAGATCGCACCCATTGATATGTTGCCCGGAGAAAAAACCACCCATGCTTAAAAAAGGGCCTCCTGCAAATACGGTTTGAAAGGCGCCTGCGGTTATGGGAAAACCTGCGCTACCGGTTACACCGAATACAATGATTCTATCCTGACTATCTACTACAACACTGTGCGGAGTTTCTTGCTCCTCTCCGCCGAAATAGGTGCTGTAGAGCAGTTGCGATCCGTTGGAACTAAACTTTGAAATTGCGATATCAAAGTCGTTGGTTGATGCCGCGTTAAACGTAGTAGAAAAAGCGCCTACTGTAGTGGGATAACCGGGCGCAAAAACGGCTGAGCCGGCAATGAGGTTGCCCTCAGAATCATCGCATGCGGTAAATCCCCAGCTGTTGGCCGTTGATCCTATGTAAGTCGAGAAAGCAACCTCAGGGTCTATTATCAGCGGTTCGTTCCGATTGTATTTACCCACACGGAAACCAACAATATTTCCCTGCAACATGTAATCGCACATCACCTCACGCATTTTTCCATCAATAATCTGATAGGCATAAGGCTGCTTCTCCGTAATGGTTTGAACGGAAGTTGTGACAACCAAATCGGTTCCCGATTCACGGTGAATAAGCGAGCA
>JBILIX010000244.1:0-3984 GCA_044368835.1 Flavobacteriales bacterium
GTCGGCCTCCGTTTTTCCGGAAACAGGAAATGCAATGAGAGCCTTGATGTACTCATGGAAATCAGGAAAGGCTTTGTTTTTGTTCTTAACAAGCGCGTCGAGCACATTGTAGACCTGCTCTCGCTGGTTTTGTGTGAAAGAGGAGGCTTGCAACCATACGGGATTGAATTGCGCTTCGATAATTTCCTTGCCGCGCCCCTGTCGGGCCGACTCAAACATATCGTAAAGCTGCTCGGCACAGCCTACTTCCGTACGCGTGAATTTTTCAAACTTTTGTGCGAAACCTATTGATGCACATAGCATCAACGCACAAGCGATAAAGAATTTGTTGAATGGCATAGCCGGTAATTCGTTGCAGAAATTTGAGCAACAATGCTAACGATTTTACCGGCGTTTCGTGCAGACCAACGGTTAAAGTTTTACAAGGGGATATGCACAGGGGGCAATTACTAATTACTAATGACGAATGACGAATGGGGAGTGTGTCCCAGTTCCTAAACTCGAACGCCACCATTCTCATACATCCCTTCGCGCATGGCCTTTATTTGCTTATCTGCCAGGTATTCATCGTAGCTCATGCGCTTGTCGATGATGCCGTTTGGGGTTATTTCGATGATGCGGTTGGCCACGGTTTCCACAAACTCGTGGTCATGAGAGGTGAAGAGTGCCACGTGCTTCCAGTCTTTCATGGCATTGTTGAAGGCTGTAATCGATTCGAGGTCGAGGTGGTTGGTGGGCTCGTCCATAATGAGGCAGTTCGCTCCGTTGAGCATCATGCGTGAAATCATGCAACGCACTTTTTCGCCTCCGCTCAATACGTTGCACTTTTTCAGAACTTCCTCACCGCTGAAGAGCATCTTGCCCAAAAAGCCACGCACATAGGTTTCGTCTTTGTCGCGCGAGAACTCACGCAGCCAATCGATCAGGTTGTCGTTTGCTTGGAAGTACTTCGCGTTTTCATTGGGTAAGTAGGCCGTGGTAATCGTGCTGCCCCATTCAACTGCGCCGGTTTCCGGTGTAGCTTCACCGGCAATAATGTCGAAAAACGCAGTAATCGCGCTGTGTTCGCGCGAAAGGATGGCCACTTTATCTCCCTTGAGCAGTTTGAATGAAACATCGGCAAACAATAACTGGCCTTCTGCCGAATGCTTCGAAAGGTTTTCAATGTTCAAAATCTGATCGCCGCATTCACGGTCGGGGCGAAAAATGATGCCCGGGTATTTGCGGGTAGAAGGCTGAATGTTGTCGATTACCAACTTATCCAACAACTTCTTGCGGCTCGTTGCTTGGCGCGACTTTGAGGCGTTTGCACTGAAACGCTCCACGAACTCCTGAAGTTCTTTGCGCTTGTCTTCCACTTTTTTGTTTTGATCGGCGCGCTGACGCAAGGCCAATTGACTCGACTCGTACCAGAAGGTATAGTTACCCGTATAGAGCTGTATCTTGCTAAAGTCGATGTCGACGATGTGTGTGCATACCGAGTCGAGAAAGTGACGGTCGTGCGAAACCACGATTACGGTATTCTGAAAGTCGGCCAAGAAATTTTCTAACCAAGTAATGGTTTCCACATCCAAGTCGTTGGTAGGCTCGTCGAGCAGAAGAATCTCGGGATTACCGAAGAGAGCTTGCGCCAAGAGCACACGCACCTTGTCCTTTCCGCTCAACTCACTCATGAAGGTGTGGTGAAGGTCTTCTTTGATGCCAAGCCCGCTTAGCAAGTTGGCAGCATCGCTTTCAGCATTCCAGCCATCCATTTCAGCAAAGAGGGTTTCAAGCTCAGCAGCCTTTTCACCGTCCTTGTCAGAAAAGTCTTCCTTCGCATAGAGGGCGTCTTTCTCTTGCATCAAATCCCACAACTTTTTATTGCCTGTGAGCACCGTGTTCAATACCGTGTAGCTGTCGAACTCGAAGTGGTTTTGCTTCAATACACTCATGCGTTCGCCTGGGCCCATGCTGATGTCGCCCGTCATAGGGTCAATTTCTCCCGAAAGTATTTTCAGGAAGGTAGACTTACCGGCACCGTTGGCTCCGATAACACCGTAGCAGTTGCCGTGGGTGAACTTGATGTTCACTTCATCAAACAGGGTGCGCTTGCCGTAGCGAAGCGATACATTGGAAACGTTGAGCATGGACCTTGATTTTTGCGGGCGCGAAGATACGACACCTCACGGGTATTTGATTCGATATACCGCTATGTGGGTATAGGTAGCGTGCACTATTTGGTTGCATCTTGCGCCATACTTTGTAAAATGAAGCCCCTTTCAACATTGACCGATGCAGTGTCAGCTCACGTTGTGGAAATACAACCGAGTAGCTTGGCTCCGCGCTTGGTGGAAATGGGATTGTACAAAGGCTGTCGCGTGCGGGTGCTTTTCAGGGCTCCCTTCAATGGTCCAATAGCCGTGGATTTAGGAACGTCCATGCTTTCCTTGCGCATCGACGAGGCCGCAATGGTTCTGGTAGAAGAAGAAATGGGGGAGGAAGCATGACTCGGAAAATTGCGCTCATAGGAAACCCAAACACAGGCAAGAGCTCGTTGTTCAACCACCTTACGGGCATGCGTCAGCATGTGGGAAACTACCCAGGCATTACCCTCGACAAGAAATGGGGAGAGTGTAGGTTGGAAGATGGGAATACCGCACAGATACTCGATTTGCCGGGTGTTTACAGTGTGTTTCCACGGTCGAAAGACGAGCGCGTGGTAATCGATATTCTCTCGAATGCACAGCATCCGGATTTTCCGGAGGCCATCTTGGTGGTGGTTGACGCCACCAATTTGGAACGCAATCTTTTACTCTTCACCCAGGTTCACGACTTGAACATACCGACGGTGCTTGTGCTCACCATGGATGACGTGAACAAGCAAAAGGGTCTGGTTGTCGACAAGCAACTGCTCTCGAAAAGGCTTGGTGGAGTCACTGTTGTAACAGTCAATGCGCGCACGGGAGAAGGAGTTGACCGATTGAAGAATGCATTGTCGAATAGGGCAGGAGGGGCCGGCAATCCACCTTTTTCACCTACGCATCCGATTGAAATAAAGGAAGACATTGCGGCACAGCAAACCGATGCGGAGCTTCGGTTTGAAACCATACGAAAGCTGCTAATTGGCGTGAATCGCTCAGCACCACAGGTCAAAGAATCACCAACAAGAAGACTGGATGCGCTCTTGGTGCATCGCGTTTGGGGTTATTTCATTTTTTTGGGTGTCTTGTTATTAATATTCCAATTCATCTTTCAGTTGGCGGCCATACCCATGGATTTCATTGATGGATGGTTTTTGCAGTTTTCCATTTGGGCTCAAGAGCATATGCCCGAAGGCACCTTTACCAATCTTATTGCTGAAGGGGTAATACCCGGCATAGGCGGTGTATTGGTTTTTGTTCCACAAATAGCCATTTTGTTCTTCTTTCTATCGCTGCTCGAAGAGTCGGGCTACATGGCTCGAGTGGTATTCTTGATGGATAGGTTAGTAAGGCCTTTTGGATTGAATGGCAAGAGTGTAGTGCCTTTGATGTCGAGTGTGGCCTGCGCCATACCCGGGGTGATGGCCACGCGCACCATCAGTACGTTCAAAGACCGCATTGTGACCATCATGGTAGCGCCGCTCATGAGTTGTTCAGCGCGCATCCCTGTTTACACCTTGCTTATCGCTTTGGTCATACCCGACCAGCGAGTATGCCTTGGGTTTGTTTTCTGCATTGGCCGTGGCAGGCATTATGAAGCGCTTTGTTAAAACGGGAGAGACTAGTTATCTTATATTGGAAATGCCTCTTTATCGAATGCCTCGTTGGAAAGAAGTAGGCATTAATCTGCTGGAAAAGGTGCGTGTATTTGCCTGGGATGCGGGCCGCGTCATCGTCGCTATTTCCATTCTCCTGTGGGCGTTGGCTAGTTATGGACCTTCGCATCGCATCGAGCAAGCCGAGCAAGCAGCGGTGATGCAGGCACTGCCCGGAGACGAGGAACAGATGAAGGCAGCCGCGC
>JBILIX010000245.1:0-3962 GCA_044368835.1 Flavobacteriales bacterium
GTATTCGCCGGTGTGCTTGAGTGTCTCGTAATACAAACTCTCTTCCTGGATCTTGCTGCGCTGATACATCGTTTCCATGGCTCCAAGCACTCCGCCTCGCTCCGTAATACGGTCGAACTCACTCAAAACAGCTTCCTCCACGAGGTCGGTAAGCTCTTCAATGATGAAAGAGCCCTGCAATGGGTTTTCGTTCTTGGCAAGCCCCAACTCACGGTTAATAATGAGCTGAATGGCCATGGCCCTGCGCACGCTTTCTTCCGTTGGCGTTGTTATCGCTTCGTCGTAGGCATTGGTATGCAGCGAATTACAGTTATCGTAGATGGCATACAACGCTTGCAATGTGGTGCGAATGTCATTGAAGTCGATCTCTTGCGCGTGCAATGAACGTCCACTTGTCTGAATGTGGTACTTCAGCATCTGGGCGCGAGCATTTGCTCCGTACTTCTTTGCCAATGCCTTCGACCAAATGCGGCGAGCAACACGGCCTATGACTGCATACTCAGGGTCAATTCCGTTGCTGAAAAAGAAGGACAAATTCGGACCGAACTCATTGATGTCCATTCCTCGTGAAAGATAGTATTCCACGTAGGTAAAGCCATTCGAAAGCGTGAAAGCGAGCTGAGTAATGGGGTTTGCTCCTGCCTCGGCAATGTGGTAACCGCTAATCGATACGGAATAGAAATTACGCACCTGACGCTCTATAAAGTATTCCTGCACATCACCCATGAGTCTAAGCGCAAACTCCGTGGAAAAGATGCACGTATTCTGAGCTTGATCCTCTTTTAAAATATCGGCCTGAACTGTGCCGCGAACTTGGCGCAGGGTCTCTGATTTGATCTGCTCATAAACCTCTGTCGGTAATACTTCATCTCCTGTAACACCGAGGAGCATTAATCCCAACCCGTCATTCCCCTCGGGTAAATCACCCTGATACTTGGGTCGTTCAATTCCTTGACTGTCATATTTCTTAACAAGTCTTACATCAACTAAATGTTCAAGCTTATTTTGACGAATATACTTCTCGCAATTCTGGTCAATGGCAGCATTCATGAAGAAGGCAAGCAACATAGGAGCCGGGCCGTTAATGGTCATGCTAACCGATGTTTTCGGATCGCTCAAATCGAAACCGGAATACAATTTCTTCGCGTCATCCAAGCAGCAAATACTCACTCCGCTGTTCCCCACCTTTCCGTAAATGTCGGGGCGTCGGTCAGGATCGTTGCCGTATAAGGTGACACTATCAAAGGCTGTGGACAATCGTTTAGCAGGCATACCTAGACTCACGTAATGGAATCGACGGTTGGTACGCTCTGGACCGCCTTCACCGGCAAACATGCGCGTAGGGTCTTCTCCTTCGCGCTTAAACGGATAAAGGCCTGAGGTGTAAGGGAACTCACCGGGAACGTTTTCTTGCAACACCCAACGAACGATGTCGCCCCAACTGCGATAAGAAGGTGTAACCACCTTCGGTATCATATTGTGCGAAAGGCTTTCAGTATGTGTCTGTATGACGATTTTTTTGTCGCGAACCTGAAAGCTGTACTCCGGATTTTTATACAGGGCCCGCTTCGCCTCCCAGCCTTGAATCACTTCCCAATTGTGTGGATCGAAATCGAGTTTAATGCGGTCGAAAGCTGCTCTTAAGTGCTGAACAGCAAGCTCTGCATCCTTATTGGCACCCGTTTGTTCGAGTTCAGCAATTGCACCTTGAATGCGGTATAGTTTGTCGGCAATTGCAGCTTGCTGGGTTATCCACGTATCGTATTTCCGATTGTTTTCACTGATTTCACTCAAGTAACGCGTACGGTGCGGAGGAATGATGAAAATCTTTTCGCTCATCTCATCCGTAATCGCAAATGAAGAGGCTAGGGGAGCTCCTGTTTTTTCAACCAGAGTAGTTATCAGTTTCACATACAATCGGTTTGTTCCCGGGTCGTTGAATTGAGAGGCTATGGTGCCCACCACAGGCAAACTCTCATCGTCTGCCTCCCATAAATTGTGATTGCGTTTGTATTGCTTGCGCACATCGCGAAGTGCGTCGAGTGCCCCGCGCTTATCGAACTTGTTGATGGCCACTACATCTGCAAAATCAAGCATGTCGATTTTCTCCAGTTGAGTGGCGGCTCCAAACTCAGGAGTCATAATGTAGAGGGCCACATTGCTGTGGTCCATGATTTCAGTGTCGCTTTGTCCGATTCCCGATGTTTCGAGAATAATCATGTCGAAACCGGCTACCTTCAGAATCGAAACGGCCTCTGCTACGTGCTTACTCAATGCCAAGTTGCTCTGACGCGTGGCAAGTGAGCGCATATAAACTCTCGGATTGCGGATGGAATTCATGCGAATTCGGTCGCCTAGTAAGGCTCCTCCGGTTTTACGCTTGGAGGGGTCAACCGAAATAATACCGATGTTCTTGTCAGGGAAATCAAGTAAAAAACGACGTACCAACTCATCGACCATCGATGATTTTCCTGCACCACCGGTACCCGTTATTCCTAGAACAGGCGTTTTGCAGGTTTGTGCCTTTGCATTGATGGCTTGAATAGCCTCTGCGTGTTTATCGGGATAATTCTCTGCTGCCGAAATCCATTGCGCAATGAGGGTGTGATTGGAGACAGAAAGTTGTTCTATGTCCGAATTCAATTCAAAACCGGTTGGCACATCGCATTGCTGAACCAGGTGGTTTATCATGCCCTGCAAGCCCATAGCACGTCCATCATCAGGATGGTAAATACGGTTGATACCGTAGGCGTGCAACTCTTCGATTTCAGAAGGTAGTATCGTTCCGCCGCCACCGCCGAAAATGCGGATGTGCGACGCTCCCTTCTGCGCCAGTAAATCCTTCATGTATTTGAAGTATTCGTTGTGCCCTCCTTGATAGGACGTCATGGCGATGGCCTGAGCATCTTCTTGGATGGCGCAGTCGACAACTTCTTCCACACTTCTGTCGTGTCCAAGGTGTATGACTTCGCATCCTGTGCTCTGAATAATTCGGCGCATGATGTTGATGGCAGCGTCGTGACCATCAAACAGGCTGGCTGCTGTGACGATGCGAATCTTATTGACAGGGGTATAAGGTGCAGATACGTTCATGATTGTGTATTGAATCAAGTGGCCGCGAATTTATTGGCTGAATGCCATATTGCGAGCAATATTTATCGAGAACTTTCTGTATTTCGGGTTCTTACTTGAAGTGTCAGACCGCAGGTTTCGGCCGCCCTTTCTGCCAATCTGAATCCGTTGTCCGAAAACGGCCAAACCAATGCAGCGCGAATCGGAAACGCGAGTTTCAATGCTTCAATGGCCTGCACTGTCAGCTTTAATGCAATGCCCTGGCTTCTGAATTCAGGCAACACAATGGCAGAGCACAGATAAACGACTTCCTTCGGCGTTTCTACTGTGGTGCGATCAAACAACTGTCGTTCATCGATGAGGCCCATCACGAATTGATCCATCAGAAACAGAGAAGTCGGAAACACCGAAACCCACGCATACGGACCATCTTCGTTGGATGCTTCTTGCAGTGTATGCGGGCTTAAGGCTATTAGTTTTTCAATGTCACTCTCATTGAATCCAAGTTGAGTTGGATCATTACCTGTATTGAAAATGTCCTCAATGAGGTCATACATTCTGGCTTCGTTTAGACTCATAAGACTTAAAACAATTCGCTTTTTGAACAGTTCGCAGTGTTAAGTTTTAAAGGGTTACTAGGGCGTACAAGCTATCTTTAATCATATTTGCAGGGTCTTTTAGCACAACACCATGAAGAGTTTATTCGAAGATTCCGTCTACAACGAGGTCATTCAACGGTTAGCAAAATTGAAGTCGGAAACCCCTCGTCAATGGGGTAAGATGGACGCAAAATCCATGGTTAAGCACTGCAACTTAGTTCTTTCTGCATCCCTTGGAACCGCTCCTCGAAAACGAGCCCTTATGAGCTATCTCTTCAGGAAAATGGCCAA
>JBILIX010000246.1:0-3959 GCA_044368835.1 Flavobacteriales bacterium
GCCATGACTTTTGGAATCGAGTCACACGATACTTTCGCTGTGGTAAAAGTAAAGCGTTCGATTCTATTCGGCATGATTGAAACTCGGTGATTAATTATTCACCCTCTTCTATAGAGTAAAGAAAACATCACCCAAGGTGATGTTTGTTTAAAGTTAGGTTAGGCAGGGCAACCCTCGGGTTGCCCTGTTGCTTTTTATCCACCATGCATTCAAAGGTCATTGATTAAGTGTTTTTTCTGTGGTAACCTTATTGTGTGTAAAATGTAACTATTTCAGTTTACCTCCCGTAGACACGTCAGGAAATCACACTTATAAATGAAAAACTTCAAAAACACCCTGTCTAACCGAAACACATCAAAAACAATGAAAACACTTTTCACTTCTTTATGCGTCACCATTCTGGCAACAGTTGGTTTGGCGCAGTCGCCCGGAGGCGTTTCTTCCGGGCTCGTAGTTTGGTTGAAGCCCGACGCTGCAGGTATGACGCCGGTTCCCGACGGCACTGCAGTTGCTTCTTGGAATGACGCAAGTGGCCTGGGTAATCATGCTCAGCAATCCACGGCTTCTGCTCGTCCTCAATACTTCAACAATGCATTTAACGGGCATCCTGTTATTCGCACTTCTTCAACTCGCTTCTTCAATGTTAACTTCAGTGGAATAAATAATTCAAACTATACGATCATTACGGTAAGTTTAAGAACCAGTAGCACCGGTTCTGTAATCGGCTTCAATGGTGCCACCACCTCAACCGGTTTGGCGCTTGGATATGCCGGTTCAACGCTTGCTCGTCATAGTCAATTTGCTAATTGGGTTAACATCATCATACCTGCCAACAGTACTTCAACCGAACTTCCCGTAATTCTGGCTTGTCAATTCAATCAATCGGTAGGTAAAAGATTGTGGCGCATCAATGACGGAACAAATACATCGCGCTCGGGAGGGAATACAACCTCTTACGTTTTATCGGGTTCCGGTCGTATTGGACGCGGTATGGCCAATGATGGCTTCGGTGGAAGTATCGCGGAAGTGATCGTTTACAATCGGGTTCTTACAGCGCTCGAGTTGCAGCAATTGAATACATACCTCTCTGTGAAATACGGCTTGTCGGTTCCAATGGCCGACCATTTATACCCAATCGATGCAACACATCAGAATGACGTGTTTGGTATCGGTTATCAAACGTCCTATGCGCTCAATCAGACCACTTCAGAAAGCGCGGGGTTCGATGATATTCTTCAGATTAGTAATCCTTCCAGCATCAACAATGGCGATTTTTTGATTTGTGGTAACGATAATGGCTTGGTGCAGTTCAGTGCTCATGTGGGTTCAAATTGCACAATGAATGCTCGACTCGACCGCGACTGGAAATTCCGTCACGTGGGCGACTTCGGTACTGTAGCTCTCCGATTCGACATGACAGGTATTACAGGCTTTAATGCTTCTGAATTGCGAGTTGTGGTTGACTTGGATAATGATGGATACGATGATGAATTACCAATTCAAGGAACATACTCAGCGCCTTATTTCACAGCAACAGGTGTAACTATTCCCAATGGTGCAAAAGCAACCTTGTGCACGGTTAAATCCGATTACTATGCCGTGGTCTCAGGATTGTCGAGTGGAGAAATTTGGTCTGACTCGCCTACCGGTACTCCCGGTTTTTTGAACGCTACATGCTCTGCAACGAACTTAATTATTAAGAGTGGAGTTACAGTAAACAATGATTGGTCAACACTCCTGTGCAATAACATTACAGTTGAGGCTGGAGCTATTTTTAACTCAGGAGCACTTGCCACTCAAAACCTTCGGATTAATGGAAACATCACCGTAAATGGTGTTTGGAATCAGGGCTTGAGCACACTCAATATGATAGGTTCCGTCGCTCAGCAGGTGAATGGAACCGGTTACCTGAAAGTGTATAATTGCGATGTAATCAATACCTCAGGTGTTTCGTTGAATGGATTGGGAGCAATTGTATACAATAATTTGGGTGTGACCGGCGGTGGTGTTTTGAATACAAATGGCAATTTGACCTTGTGGTCGGACATCAATGGCACCGGCGAGATTCAGTCGCTCAATACGGGCACGATTAACGGACAAGTGCTTGTAAAACGCTATAGGGCATCCGCAGTGCAGGGTTGGGTGAATTTGTCAAGCCCATTCCAAAACGCAACAATTGAAGATTGGGACAGCGGTAATCTGGTTACTTCGGGTTTTCCTGGATCTGACGCACCGAGTTTTGCGTTCAACAGCTTCCTTCGTTACGATGAAACCGTTGCGGGTGGTGTCGACAATGGACATGTTGGAGCAACAAATTCGAGTAATCCATTGATTCCCGGTGTTGGATATCGCTCTTGGTATGGCAATGGTGCGCTCACAATTCAGGCACGCGCGACCATCAATAGTGGCAATGTGAATTTGCCTGTGACCTACACCAACAATGGAAATGCATCGGCTGACGGATGGAATCTGGTAGGTAATCCATATCCCGCTACGATAGATTGGACCGCCGAGGATTGGGTGAAAACCAATATGGCCAACGCAGTTTATGTTTGGCGTTCGAATATCAACCAGTATGCTGCATATGTAAATGGCGCAGCAACCAATGGCGGTAGTCCTTTGATCGCCTCGGGGCAATCGTTCTTTGTGCAGGCCAGTGGTGCCAGCCCAGTGTTGACAGTCAAGGAGGATTGCAAATCAAAAGACCGCGGCACTTTCCGCTCAGCAGATGCTCCTCGCGAATACATGTCGCTTCGAATGCACATGGGCGATTGGCAGGATGAAACCGTTCTCATGGCGCTTGAGTCTGCTACAAAATCGTTTGACGATGCCTTCGACGCCAAGAAACTGCGTAGCCTTGTTGCGGAAGCGCCTTACTTGGCTACCATCGACGATCATGGTCAAAACCTATCGATCAATAGTATTCGCATGATGGGTGAAGAGCAGATTATTCCTATTCGCGTAGAAGCAGGTGTAACTGGTGTATATACCCTCGAGGTGTCGGGCCTGGAAGCATTTGCAAAAGGTGCATGCGTAACCTTGGAAGAAGTTTTCACACATACATCCTACGTGCTGACCGAGGGTGAATCCATTGAACTGCCTTTGGAAGCAGGTGATCATACACTGCGCTATCAATTGCGCATCGGAGCTGCAGCGTTGTCGAATGTAACCGGTGCAGGCTGTTCATCTAATAAAGGTGGCAGCGCTGAGGTTGTTCTTCCTGTAAACAGTACTTCCGTGGTAGAATGGTTGAATGATCAAGGTCAAATGTTCGCAACCACTGCTCCTGTGGATGGAATTGCGAAAGTGGAGTCACTGGTTGCCGGCACTTACACTGCGCGTATAACCAACAATGGCGCATGCGGAACAACTTCTTTCGACTTCGAAGTATTGCAACTGAACAAACTTGGAGCGTCGGCTGCGGTTATTCCATCGAGCTGCGAGAATACGGATGACGGAGGTATCTCCATCAATATAAGTGGTGGCGAAGCCCCATACAATGTGGCTTGGAACAATGGCGCAGAAGGTGCTGCCATTGATAATGCTACTGCAGGTGAATATGTGGCGCACATTACCGACAGCAATGGTTGCGAAGGTACCTTCCAGTTTGAGGTACAATCGGTGAGCAAATTGTTGAGCAAATTCGAGGTATCACACGAGCAAGTTGAGTTGGTTAATGGAGAAGCGAAAGTTGACTTTACCAACATCAGCGAAAACGCGGATGTATACAACTGGAATTTTGGTGACGGCAGCGAGCAATCGTCAGATGAGCACCCCACACACTCTTATTTGAGTGCGGGTAATTATGAAGTAATGCTCAAGGCAACCTACTTCAATTGCGAAGCAGTGAGCACACGCACAGTTGCGGTAACCGACAACAGCCAGGCGGAAGAGTTTGCCGGTGATGTGTTGGCTGCCTTGACCGATCGCGGAGTGCAAGTAACCTTCTTGTTCGACGA
>JBILIX010000026.1:0-12999 GCA_044368835.1 Flavobacteriales bacterium
AAAGGCTAATCAAGAGCGACTCAAAAGCGATGTCATTCTGATCAGCGACACTTCCATTATAGCAAACGACACCCCTTCAATCGATTGCGGTTTGCGCGGATTGAGCTACCTCGAAGTAGAGGTAACCGGTTCTAACCGCGATTTGCACAGCGGAGTTTATGGAGGCGCTGTTTGTAACCCTATCAATATTCTAGCGAAGATGGTTGCAAGCATGCACGATGAGAACAACCACATTACCATTCCAGGATTCTACGACAAGGTTCAAGAGCTTTCTGCCGCTGAACGCGAGGAACTCAACAAAGCTCCTTTTGATGTTGAGGCATACAAGCGCGACCTTGATATCGATGAGGTATGGGGTGAGAAGGGATATACAACCATTGAACGCACCGGAATTCGCCCAACATTGGACTGCAATGGAATTTGGGGCGGATACATTGGAGAAGGAGCGAAGACCGTTTTGCCATCCAAGGCATTTGCAAAAATCTCTATGCGTCTTGTACCCAATCAGGTGAGCGATGAGATTACAAATCTGTTCCAGCAACACTTCGAAAAAATTGCCCCGAAAGGAGTGCGTGTTGAGGTGCGTCCGCACCACGGAGGTGAGCCGGTGGTAACGCCAACTGATTCAAAGGCATACAAAGCAGCAAGCGATGCGATGCTTAAGACATACGGCAAGAAGCCGATACCAACACGCGGCGGTGGTTCTATCCCTATCGTGGCGCTTTTCGAAAAGGAGCTCGGCGTAAAGACCGTGCTGATGGGCTTTGGATTGGATAGCGACGCGCTTCATTCACCCAATGAGCATTACGGGGTATTCAACTACTTCAAAGGCATCGAAACCATTCCGTATTTCCACCACTATTTCTCCCAGCCGTGATTGCGTTGAAAAGACTGAAGTGGCTTTTTTTGGTTGTGATTTTAGCGCTGCAGTCATGCAGGGTGTATCGCGATGTTGAATTTCAGGCGGTCAAGGAAACGCGTTTTACCAGTTTCAATGCGAAGGGTATTTCGTGCGAGTTCGAAGTAGAGCTTTTCAATCCCAACCCCTATAAGATAACCCTCATGCAGTCGGATGTCGAGTTGTATTTGGAAGGTACTCGATTGGGCAAAGTTCAACTTCCGGAGAGTGCACAGCTAAATGCCGACGGAAAGACATTGTTGAAACTGGCATGCACCGCGGAGCCTTCGAGTATTCCGAAATTGTTGGGAGGCGCCATCGGCATGGTTTTCAAAAAGGATGTAATCGTCGAAGGCAAAGGCAGTGTAACCGCCAAGGCATTTCTGATCACGAAAACAGTTTCGGTTGAATTTAAGCAACGACTGAAGGCGGAGGACTTGGGTTTTTGATTAAAACCAGCTGATTTTCAGTTGCTTTTTGCTTCCGAGCTAAAAAAAACGGGGTGCCGCTTGAAATATGAGTGAAGCGAGCTATATTTGCGCCCCCTTGAAAGGGAAAATTGTGTAAATCGTTTAAAAAATTGAGTCATGAGTAAGCGTACCTACCAACCTTCGAACACCAAGCGTCGTAACAAACACGGCTTTCGCAAGCGTATGTCAACTGTAAAAGGCCGCGCGGTGTTGGCTGCTCGTCGCAAGAGAGGTCGTAAGAAATTGTCGGTTTCCAGCGAGCGTCGTCACAAGGGTACTGTTCGTCTGTAACAGCATTCTTTCGGTAACAATATGGAAGGCTGCCTTTATCAGGCGGCCTTTTTTTGTAGTACAAGGTTTAATTTCGTCACATGAAGATTGCGGTGAATACGAGATTATTGCTCCGAGGTAAGCTCGATGGCATTGGTTGGTTCACGCATGAAATTATATCCAGGATCGTTCGTGCACATCCGGAGCACGAGTTTCATTTTCTGTTCGACAGGCCATTCGATGCGGCATTCGTATTTGCTCCCAATGTGCACGCCCATGTTGTAATGCCGCAGGCCAGGCACCCTTGGTTGTTTCGTTTGTGGTACAATTGGATGGTGCCTCGAAAGCTTCGGCAAATTGGGGCGGATGTTTTTGTATCGCCCGACATGATGATCTCGCTGCGCACCAAATGCAAGCAGATTGTGGTGCTACACGACTTGAACTTTGAGCATTATCCGCAAGACTTACCCGCGCACATTGCTCGCTATCTGCGCAGTCAAACACCGTTGTTTGCCCAGAAGGCTGACGCGATCATTACGGTGAGCGAGTTCAGTAAAAGTGACATTGTTACGCACTATGAAGTCGCCCCCTCCAAGGTGCATGTGGTTTATAATGCTGCGCAGCAAGCCTATCGGGTTATAGATGAGGGGCAGCGCGCAGAGGTAAGAAGAAGTCTAACCCAAGGCGAGCCCTATTTCGTTTTCATCAGTTCTATTCATCCACGGAAAAATTTGCAACGCCTGCTACTGGCGTATGATCAGTTCAGATTGCACACAGGAAGTAAGGTGAAGTTGGTGGCCGTAGGTCGTCGTTTTTGGAAAAATGAATTGCTCGATACAACACTTCGCGAAATGAAATTTGGCAATGATGTAATTTTTACGGGGCATCTGGAGCAGACCGAGTTAAGCAATGTGTTGGGTGGCGCACTAGCGCTGGTCTATGTGAGCTATTTCGAAGGTTTTGGAGTGCCCATAGTAGAGGCGTTTCAATGCGGTGTGCCTGTTATTACTTCGAATGTTACATCGATGCCGGAAGTGGCCGGCAATGCCGCCATCTTAGTGAACCCTTTCAGTGTAGATGAGATTACGCAAGCCATGGTGCAAATGCACGGTGATGAAGCGTTGCGAAAGGATCTAATTGCGAAAGGCAGCACGCGATCGGGTCTCTACAACTGGGATGATTCTGCGGAGAAGTTTTGGCGAGTGATAGAGCAAACGGTGAATCGTACATGAGCAGTCTGAAGAAATACCATCGGAAGGGCTTGATAGAAGCAGGTTGCGACGAGGCCGGCAGAGGCTGCCTTGCGGGTCCGGTGGTTGCTGCTGCGGTCATACTTCCTTCGCGCTTTGACCACCCGCTCTTGAATGACTCAAAGAAACTTTCCGAAAAACAACGCGCTTTATTGCGTCCCATTATCGAAGAGAATGCGCTGGCATGGGCCGTAGGCATCGTGTCGGAGAAGGAAATCGATGAAATCAACATACTCAACGCATCGTTTTTAGCCATGCACCGCGCAATCGATAGATTGAAGGACAGGCCTGAGTTGCTGCTGATAGATGGCAATCGATTCAAGGCATACCCCGACATACAGCACGCTTGTATAATTAAGGGCGATAGCATCTATCGATCAATAGCTGCGGCATCTATTTTGGCGAAAACGCATCGCGATGAAATCATGGAAACACTGCATACGAAGCATGAAATCTATGCATGGCAAAAGAATAAAGGCTATCCTACAGTCGATCATCGTGCAGCTATTCGCACACATGGAGCGTGCGAACATCACCGTATGTCGTTTACGCTATTGCCTGAACAGCTGGCGTTGGATTTTTAAGCCTATCTGGCAACGAGGAATTTCTCTGTAACGCGCCCCTCAGGTGTAGAGAGGGTAATCACATAAATTCCATTCGGAAGTTCTTCCTGCGTAACGATGGTGGTGTAATCGCTTTCATGAATGGCTTGCAAAGTTGCTGCTTGCATCAGTTGGCCATTCATCGAATAGATTTCGTATTGAGCATTTCCGGTGAGTAATGATTCGGACGAATTGATGGTGATTTCATTCCCCGAAACACTCATGATCGTGATTTTACCGGGGTTCACAACAGGCTGTGGCTCTTCTTCCCATTCGTAAAATTCGGTCCAGCGGTTTTCGCCCAAATACTCTTCGGGCAGCATCATGGACGCTGGTGTAGGGAATGAGCAGCAGGTAATTGTTGACCCTGCGGCCGGAGAAGCGCTGCTGCGGAAGCCTACGAAACATGGCCAACCCCAATCGGATTGTTGACCGGGAATCGTTGCTGTTTGCCCGCTTGGGTTGGTATACGTCGCAGGCAATACCCTGCACTGAGCTTGCAGGATGTATACTTGATTCAGTGTTATAGGATAGGCCGCCGGGAAGAAGAAATAGTTGTTTCCCCAGCCGGTAGTAATCGCGCCTCCGGTAGGTATGAACGGATTAGCGGCACAGGCATCGACCGGCATAAGTCGGAATCGGTATTGGTCCATACCGGGAATAGCCGCCGTTTCCATTTGTGGTCCTGTCTTATTGCGCCATAGGCAGTAATTGGAAAGTCCACTGGTTGCGTTGGTAGGTGTAATGTTGGCGTACGGGAAGCCACATGAGTTAAAAATACAAGGTCCACACCAAGTTGGGTTGCTATTACAGCGTTTCACGCGCACATACACCTGATAGACTTTGCCATAACGGAAGTAATTCACGTAGGGATTAGTGCTGGTAGTAAAAATGGGGGAGGTACTCCATGGAGTCACAAACTCTGTTTGCCCGCTGTCGGTTACGAATCGAAATTGGTATTGAAACCCAGCACCCACGAATGCGGAGGATACAGAGTTATTGAAAATGTCGCAAAAGGCACCGCCACATGATACGCTTCCCGATGCGACGCTTATGTTCGGGCAAATTTGCGAGCAGATGTTCATGGGGCGAGCCACCGAATAACCCCACCAGATGGTGCCGCAATCGACATCATTGGCTTGTACTTCAACATATGCAGTAACAGAGGAAAGCGTCTCACAAATTTCAGGGGCTTGACCGAAGTTGAAGAGATATGTGCCCGTGTATGGGCCGTAAACATTACCGTTTGCATCTACGAATTTCCAACGTGTGCTTCCAACACTGTATGTGATAGGTGTACGTTGAAAATTGGTAGAGAAGTCGTAGCAGGTTGCAGCCCCCGGAGGGTCAGGAAAAAAGTTGGTTCTGATTTCTACGGCCAGGTGTTCGTAGAGGATATTGAATGTGCCGGCCCCGTTGGAGTTCGCTCGCCCTACGCGCACTTTGTAGGTCGTACCAACAACCAGAGAAGATGCACAGATCACCTCTTTCATTCCTGAGCCATTTGCATTTGCCGCGGAAATGGGAGTGCCCGTAGCACCTGAATTCCATAGCTCCAGCGCAACATCGAATGCACTCGGATTGCACACTTTGATTTTAGCTACTTCCGCAACTGCAACGAACTGAAACCATACATCGTTGCCCATGATGCCGGAGATAGCGGCAGGCATCTGCGATGAAGTGGATGCACCGAGATTGTAAGTGGTGGTTCCGCATTGAGAAGTGGAAAGATTGGTGTAGCTCACCATTGAAACAGGAGTCAGCAGGATGGAACCTGCGGCATCTTCATTTTGACCAAACGCGCATAGCACGCTGAAAAGAAATGCTGAGAATAAACAAAGTGCTTTCATGTTTTGGTGTTTTGTTCTTCAAAAATAGAAGACAAATGTCATTACAAGGTGTTGCATGGATGCAGAATTAACTTAATTATCAACTTGATGCAGCCCAATAGCTTCTGCGACTATGGATGGATCGAATAGGCTGTATACTTCTGATCGCGGCATATATGCTTGTACATCTCGTGACTCGTTCAGGTATTTTGTTATCGGGTTTTCCTCGATGTCTAAGGGAAGTGCTACGGCCTCTGCGATGATATCAGCGGCGTAGTCACTCATGGAGCCATAGTTCTGAAGGGAGTAATTGCACACATTAAAACCCAACGCATCATAAAAAGTGGTGCTGTAAATACTGATTTGAATTTTGGCTTTAGCAAGAAGCGTGTCGAGTGGGGTTTCAATGTCGCGAATTTCTGCACCCAATGAATTAAGCTCATAGTATGCCTCTTTGTTTTTTTCCAACGGATGTAGCTTCACAATAACACGCCAATCGGGATAGGCGCTCAGGTGTTCCATGAGACGGCGAACATAGCGAGTGTAATCGTCGTGCATGTTTTTTTGGGCGCAAACCAATATGAGGTTTTCTTTTTGAATTGCAGACGCTTCTTGTTGGTCGGTATGATAGAGGTAGTCGCCTGCAATAAAAATTTGATGAGAGTGGTATTCACAACCACTCTCTAAAATTCGTTTCCAATAGGGGCCATACACCAGCATTTTTTCCGGGAAAAGGGACTTCCCAATAACCGAAGCGAATTGCTCATGGTATACGTAGTACAGGTCGTTTGAGGCGATAAGTCCATGTTGAAATTCGATGCATTCGATGCCCAGGCATTTCGTTGCCGCAATCAGTCCTTCGTTGTGGTAATGACAAATGAACAACAGCTTTTTAGTGGGCTGGTTTTTCAGCACATGGTAGTATCCCCGGAACTCCTCAAAGAAAATGTGCATGGCCGAACGAATTTGGCGCATTTCTGAAGCTCCGAATTGTTTGCTCTGCCATGCGAATTTCAGTGAATCATGAATTTCCTTGAGCAGAACTCGCTCTGCATCATCGAGTGAAGGGAGTGGATGTGTAAGGTCCTTCAACAGATAGTCAGCCGCGTTTTTGGTTCCTTCACGTTGGTTAATTATGGTGAGTCGGTCCTTGCCAATCAGTGCTGCTATTTTATCGAAATAGATCGAGTGCCAATGTTGGTTCTCATCCGGAATCACACGGCCTGGGTCAAGAATGACGTATTCTTTGAGTGTATGCTTTTTGTTTGTGCTGCTCGATTGGCGTTTTGATTTAAGCCAGTAAATGAATTCTTGAAACCACAACGGGAATCCGAGGTAATTGAAAATAACCTTGTGTTTCTGTTTTGTGAAATGGAAATAAAGTCCGTGCTGAAAGATTTTTAAAAATGAATAGGTCGGACGGCTGTAGCGCGATGGGTGCAACAGCTTCTCTTTCAGATATTCGTTAATGACGGAAAAGGGGACCAGTTCCATGGATGTGGTTTCGACCTTGCAGGTGGTCAAAAATAGGTGGGATTTACATACAACCTTGATTAAATGAGCTCCGCCGATTTACAGTTGTCAATAATGGTTGTGTAAAGGAGTGCAGATTCGTTGCGCCATTCTGCAATTTCAATCAGATCCTTATTGCCATCGGCAAAACTCAGGAAGTGAAGCAAACGGTGGGTTTCTTCGCGGTTGAAAAGAGGATCAACACTCGAGGGGTAAAGACCTCTTTTGCCTAGTTGTGGCTCACAATGCGAGATCTGATTGACGTAGCAAACATTTTCTTCGAGCACTTTGCAGATGTTGAAGTACGCTTCTACAGTCTCTGCCAGGGCTTCAAATGAAATGAACGATTTATTGTCGAGAGAGGTGTGGTATTGGCTGTAGCGTTGGTATGGTGTGCGCATCAGCGAGCCCACAGGAAGGTTGAATCCTGGGGAGCAATATTGCCGTTCGTCGCTTCCGCCCACGGCAAATTCAATCGTATTATGCTTCGGGTAATGGTATTTAAGGACGTGCTCTGCCGCTCGGTCGGCTAGTGATGTGCGATGTTTGGAGCGCTTGTAGGTGAGCTCGCCGGCATCACCACAGCAGGTAAGCACATAGCCGGCTTGGAGTTGTTTCTTCAACAGTTCGCCGCGTTCGGCAAGGAAAGCGATGACCCCGATTGTTTCAGGCGCAAACAAGAAGCGATACGTAAAGCGGCGTTTCGGCAGGGCTGCCAGTTTTTCATAAAGGAAAGCTTGTGCAAGCGGTCCGCTCAACTCATTGTTGGCCAACGAGGGGTGGCACAGGTAGGTGCTGAAGAGCACTTCTTCTTCCGTTTCACCCGGTAGCACACATTCTGCCCAGGTAAGATTTCCGGGTTCCAACGTGCTCTCTATTACCACGCGATATTCTCCTTCGCGAGGCAGCGTATTCCACTCGTTGTGTGTGATGCAAAACCCCCAGTTTTCCTTGTAATAACTCGTCATGTATGGAATGGCATCGGGCATTTCGGGTATGTGATGCAGATGCGCTTGTAGTTCATTCCAGCCAATGTGTTGATCGATTGGAATTGAGTAGCTCACTACATGAAGGTTGTTGGAAGTGAACTGAGCGATTTTTCTTCCGTCGGGACAAAGAATATAGGCGTCTGTAATGTTCCATTCTTTTGGAATGGTCCAGTCGAATACGGAGGTTCCGCTTGGTATTTCGTGCTTTGTGAGTGGAACGACCTCTTGAAGTATATCCATCGATTGGCGCAGGCCGTTGCCCGTTATACTTCTGCAAATGGGCCAAAGACGATCGAAATAATGCTCAAGTTTTTTGGCTAGTTCGGAGGGTTCATGCATGGCACGAAAATAAAGCAAAGAGCATCACCCTTTTGGATGCGGGATGAACACGAAAAACGAAGCCCCTTTTTGTTCTTTACTCCAGAAAAATACACGTCCGTTATTTTGTTCAACGATGGTTTTGACCATTGCCAAACCCAATCCGGTTCCGGTAGATTTCGTTGTGAAGTTGGGAACGAAAATCCGCTTTCTGTTTTCATCCGAAATGCCAATCCCGTTATCGGAAATGCGAATGAGGAATCCCTTTTCGCCGGCTCTTAAACACACGCTTACTCTGCCCTTTCGATCGCTCGGAATGGCTTGAAGTGCATTTGTGATCAGGTTGTTGAGCACGCGAATAAGTTGATCTTTATCGATGATAACCACGTAATTCGATTGACCGATGCAATGCAATAAAAGCTGCACGTTTTCCTGGTCGCCATACAACGCGATTACTTTTTCCACTAGTTCACGCAAATTCGTTTCCGCAAGTTGCGGTTTGGGCATTTTTGCAAAATGCGAAAACTCATTGGCAATGCGGGTGAGTGCATCAATTTGTTCAATCATACTTTCGCTAAACGCTTTCAAACGATCATCGAATCCTTGCGGCTGCTCCTTCCATGTGCGCACCAACTGTTGCATGCGCAGCTTCATAGGAGTGAGTGGATTTTTTATTTCATGCGCTACTTGTTGCGCCATTTCACGCCATGCGCTTTCGCGTTCGGTTTGAGCGAGTTTTAAGGCGCTCGACTCCAATTGCGCAAGCATACGGTTATACTCCTTCACCAATTCGCCAACCTCGTCTTTCCCTTGCCAATCAATTGGTTCGTTGTACTCGCCGAGTTTTGTTTTTCGAATGCGGCGTGTAATGATGTCGAGCGGACGCGTAATGTTTTTGGAAAGTAGAAAAGCAAATAGTGCGGCCAATACGAACAGCACGATATACCCCGTACTAATTTCTCGCAGAAAGGATTTCAGTTCGCTGATACGGTCGTACGATTTTTTGTACACCACGTTCGCGATGAGCATAGGTTTGCCTTTCGAGTCATTGAAATACCAGTAGGCCAGTGTATAGTTGTCTTGCGCAAAGTTGCGGTCAACGTATGCGCGTTCATTGCCGGTGGAAAGCTGTTTTAGGATTGAATAATTTACCGATTCAGGTACATCGAGTGTATCCATTTCGATGAAGTTCGATGATATCAGGTAGCGCCCTTTCAAATCGAAAAGCGCAATGAACACATCGTGCACATCACTCAGCTCGCATACCTTATCGCTGAAAACAGACACAACAGAATCGGGTGAAATGTAGCCGCCATGCTGCGTGACGAAGTATTCCATTGAGGCTTTGATGGCTTCTTCCTTGTCTAAAAAATGCCGCTCGTTGTCCTCGTCGTTGTGCTCGTATTGGTCGTAAATAGTGAGAGTGAAAGTCACAGCAAACGATACCGTTACCATGGCCAGCATGGAGAGGTAAATCTTCGTTCGTAGGGATGCGCGCATGTTCGTGTAGGCTCAAATATCAGACCACCACATTCACGATACGCTTGGGCACAACGATTATTTTCTTTATCTCTTTTCCTTCGAGATATTTCGCGGTTTGTTCATTGGCTCTTACAGCTGCTTCCACGTCTGCTCCGGATAACTCTACGCCTAGTGGCAGGAAGTAGCGTGTTTTTCCATTGAAAGAAACGGGGTAGTCGAAGGAGTCATCTTTCATTTTCGACTCGTCGAATAGGGGCCAGGTTGCCTGAGTTATCGAATGTTCATGTCCTAATTTTTCCCATAATTCTTCTGCAATGTGCGGGGAGAAAGGTGAAAGTAGAATGAGAAGAGGCTCCAGCACTTCGCGTTTGCTGCATTTCAAATCCTGAAGTTCATTCACGCAAATCATGAATCCGCTTACGCATGTATTCCACGAATAGCGATCAAGGTCTTCTGTGATTTTCTTAATCGTTTTATGCAGTGCCTTTAGCTCGTCTTTCGTTGCTGCTTCGTTGCTAATCTGTAGTGTATTGTCCTGATCATGGAAGAGGCGCCACAGCTTGCGCAGAAAATTGTGTACTCCGTTGATGCTCTTTGTGTCCCAGGGTTTGCTCTGCTCTACCGGCCCCAAGAACATTTCATATAAGCGCAGAGTGTCTGCACCATATTTCTCGCACAGCTCATCGGGGTTGTCGACGTTGAACCAGCGCTTCGACATTTTGTCGATGGCATAGGTGCATGTATACTGCCCTTTTTCGTTCAATATGAATTCTGCGTTGGCATACTCGGGTAGCCATTGTTTAAAGGCTTCGGTATCGAGTACATCGTTGTCGACGATGTGAATGTCGACATACAATTGTTGGGTTTGAAATTCGTCTTTGCGCTCTGCGGTTACAAAGGTGTTGGTGCCCTGAATGCGATATACGTGGTTGCTTCGACCGAGGATCATGCCTTGGTTGATCATCTTTTTGAAGGGCTCATCGAATCCGATGTAGCCGAGATCAAACAGGATTTTGGTCCAGAAGCGCGAGTAGAGCAAATGGCCTGTAGCGTGCTCCGCACCGCCCATGTATAAGTCGACCTGATTCCAATAGTCGATTTTTCTTCGGTCGGCAAATGCGTTTGAATTGCGAGGATCCATGTAGCGCAAGAAGTACCACGAGGAACCCGCCCAGCCGGGCATGGTGTTGAAGTCGAAACGGAATTGCCTCACCCCCGACCCCTCTCCAGGGGAGAGGGGGGTAGGTCCCTCTGTGTTTTCTAAATTTAGATTTTTGCTGATTGTTTTCAGAACGGTGCTTAAACCTTTAATTACTTCTTCGTTGGTGAAACGAATAACCCGAAAACCGAAGAAGCCAAGGTAAACAGTTCGCACTTCATCGTATTCTTTTTGCTCCTGTTCGTCATGATAGCCACCATCGATTTCTATTACAAGTTTTTTGTGTAGGCACACAAAGTCTACAATGAATTCTCCGATACTATGCTGTCGGCGAAAGATTACACCAAGTTTTTTATTGCGAAGGTTTTGCCACATGATGTCTTCCGCCTGAGTCGGGTTCTTTCGATTGCTCCGGCCAAATTCTTTGAACTTCGACCAGGTAGCTTTATGTGCGGTCTGCCAATTACGAACCTTATCATGAATATCATCCTCTGCACTAAGAGAATACGTTTCAGAATGCTCAGCAGTTGCAGAAGGCCTCGCTTCATCGGCCAAGGAAGACGCGCTCCCCTCTCCTTTGGAGAGGGGTTGGGGGTGAGGCGTATATCCCCACACCGCCCTCGCCAACGGCGGCTCACCACTCTCCGTAGGCAAATACTTATCGACCTCCGGCAGCTCCACGGGCAGTTCGTCATCTGAAACAAGGCGAGGAATTTCTCCTTCGTAATAAATCGGAAACGGCTCACCCCAGTAGCGCTGTCGACTGAATACAGCGTCGCGCATGCGGTAGTTTGTTTTGCCTTTTCCAACACCACTCTTTTCGAGCTCTGAGATAATGATGGGCATTGCGGATTTGTAGCTATGCCCGTCGAGCATGTGCGAGTAAGCAAGAACTGCATCTTTGGAAGCCTCTGCTTTTTCACTGATGTCCGCGTCACGGAAAATATTCGGAATTGGTAATGCGAATTTTTTAGCGAAATCATAATCGCGTTGATCGCCGCAGGGCACGGCCATCACAGCGCCTGTGCCATATCCGGCCAGCACATAGTCGCCAATCCACACCGGTATTTTTTCGCCCGTGAACGGATGCAATACGTATGCTCCTGTGAATTGTCCGCTGATGTTCTTTACCTCACTTTGGCGGTCGCGTTCTGTTTTGAGTTTTGCGGCGTCGATGTATGCATTCACTGCGTCGCGGTATTCGTCGGTAGTGATGCGAGCCACCAGCTCATGCTCGGGCGCAAGTGTCATAAACGAAACGCCGAAGATGGTATCAGGGCGCGTGGTAAATACTTCTATGTGTGCATCGTGACCATCGAGGGCGAATTGCACGGAAGCACCTTCGCTGCGGCCAATCCAGTTGCGCTGCACTTCTTTGATGCTCTCGTTCCAGTCGATGGTTTCGAGTCCTTGGAGCAGTCGCTCGGCGTAGGCGCTGATGCGCATGCTCCATTGGCGCATTTTCTTTTGCTCCACGGGGTGGCCGCCACGCTCGCTCACGCCATCTTTTATTTCGTCGTTGGCCAGCACGGTTCCCAGTGCCGGGCACCAGTTCACCACGGAGTCTGCCAAGTAGGCCAGGCGATAGTGCATGAGAATGAGTTGCTGTTGCTCGTCGTTCATGCTCTTCCAGTCGGTGGCCGTGAATTCACCTTCGAAGTGGTTGCCGAAAAAGAACTTCTCCTTCGGAAGATTTTCATACCAGTTGACGTCCTGCGCGGCATTCACCGCGTATGTGCCATTGGTATTGAATTTCTCGATGAGGGTATTGATATGCTCTGCGCGGTTGGTGTCCTTGTTAAACCACGCATTGAAAATCTGACCGAAAATCCATTGGGTCCATAGGTAATATTCCGGATCGCTCGTACGCACTTCTCGGTTCCAATCATAGGCAAACCCGATGCGGTCGAGTTGTTCGCGGTAGCGAGCAATGTTGGTTTGGGTCGTAATCTCCGGATGTTGCCCGGTTTGGATGGCGTATTGTTCTGCCGGCAAGCCAAAGCTGTCGTAGCCCATGGGATGCAGCACGTTGAAACCTTTATTCCGTTTGTAGCGAGCAATGATATCGCTGGCTATATAGCCCAGCGGGTGACCCACGTGCAGGCCCGCACCACTCGGGTAGGGAAACATGTCGAGCACGTAATACTTGGGTAGCTCGTTGTTTTCAGAGACGCTGTAGGTTTGATTTTCCTGCCAGCGCTGTTGCCATTTGCGCTCTAT
>JBILIX010000247.1:0-3929 GCA_044368835.1 Flavobacteriales bacterium
ACTCGCCACTCGCCACTCGCCACTCGCCACTCGCCACTCGCCACTCGCCACTCGCCACTCGCCACTCGCCACTCGCCACTCGCCACTCGCCACTCGCCACTATTCCATGTACCCCAAAATCTTATACTCATACGGCATCAACCCCATCGTGCTGCCAATGAATTCCGTGGTGCCTGTAATAGCTGTGCTCCAAGCGGTGTTTTGCAAAGCTGCGGGCATCGGAACACTCACAGCTGTGTTGCGCACATTCACCACCACGAGCAGGTGCTCGCCGTTGAGTTCCTTCTCGATGACGATGGCATCGTTGGCACTGTGCAGCGTGAGGTTGCCGCGACGCGCAACATCGAGGTTATCGTATATACCATAAATCTCGCGGTACTTCGATAGCATGGATGCATTCGCTGTCCAGTCGATGGGTGAATTGGAGAAGAACGGAACCGTGGTCAATCGTCCTACTTCCTGCCCCGTATAAATGAGCGGCACACCTCGCATAAACACATGCGCTACAGTGGCAGCCGTTGCGCCATCGATGCCTCCGAACAACGTTGGTGGCGTTGCCTCCCAAGCCGATTGGTCGTGGTTGGTGGTGAAACGCAATTTGTGTTTACCGTTGGGCACATTCGTGTATTCGTTTGCGCTAGTGGCATTAATAGTAAATGCCGGTTGACCCTGAAACACATTTTTCAATTGAGTATAATAATCCCACGCAAACGTCATGTCAAAACCGGCTGTATAATGATCGGTGCGATCACCTTCTGCAAGCATCACCAGTTGCCTGTTTGGAATGGCGCGCAAACTTGCAATTGCCTCGGTCCAGAAATCAGCGGGTACTCCATCGGCATAATCACAACGGTAACCATCCACGTTCGCCTCCAGCACCCAATAGCGCATAGCATCAATCATAGCAACCCGCATATCGGTATTACCGAAATTCAAATCAGCGACATCGGCCCAGTTGGTGCCCGGCGGCATTATTACATTCCCATTCGCATCTTGCGTGTACCAAGAGGTGTTGCTCATCCATGGATTGTCCCATGCCGTATGGTTGGCCACCCAATCCATGATTACGGCCATGCCTCTTGCATGCGCTGCATCGGTAAGAGCGCGAAGCGTGGCGAGGTCACCGTACTCGGAGCTCACCGCCTTGTAATCGCGCACACTGTAGGGCGAGTTCACCGAGTTCACAGCGCCTATCGGGTGGATGGGCATCAACCAAATCACATTCACATGCAGCGATTGAAGATGATCCAGCTTGTTAATGACACCCTGCAAGTCTCCCGCGCTGCTGAATGCTCGCAGGTTGACTTCGTACAGGATGATGTCATCGGTAGCAGGCACCGATTGAAATGGAGTGCCATATTGCGTGATGTCCGACGGATCGGTGACCACCGGCGGCGCCGCATCATCGGGCTTGCAAGCGGTCAATAACAACACAATCGCAGCACATGCCGCGAACCAAGTACGAAGTTGGAAATGCATGAGACAAATATAAGTTGAGGCGTTGGGCGCAAATTTTCGAACGCTTAAGGAACATGCATCCACACAAGCGCTGTTAGTTTCGTCACAAACAGCTGAGGCCACCTGTTATATACTCTCCTAAAATACAAGACAAAAAAAAACTATCTTTGCACGCCAAAATCACAGAAAAGCAACCTGTGTCAAAACATAAAAAAAACTACACCTAACAAAACAATGAAAAATTTTATCCTAACTGCCTTCTTTTTTCTCCCATTCCTGCTTTCAGCGCAAGATAAGGGCACTAATATGTCGACCTATATCACTCCTTTTGCAGGAGTAACATTTCAAGGAGAAGTGAATACCGAACAAACCGGAACTGCGCACAAGCTAGGCCATTTCAATATCTACGAAACGGATTTCGACTTACAAGTGAGCGTAAAAGGAACTAGTAAAAGCACGGTGGGTTTTACCTACGGCCTCACATACGGAAGTGTATGGAACAAAGAGGGACGAAAATTGAGTCCCGGCTTCGAAATCGATGTGTTTCATACCTCCGCTTCGCATGCAAGTGAATTGTCAAATCCATTGAATGAAGAAGTTACCGGTATTGTTGGCGCAAATGGCGATTCTGTTGTTGACTTTGTAGAAGAACACTATAAAGCAGGGCATCACACATTCTCAAACACGATGACCAAAAACAGCTGGAATGCAGCCGCTAACCTTACGTTGTCATACGATATCTCTTCCAAAATTTCAGTTAATGGTGCATTAGGCGTTGGCTTCGCTGCAATTACATTAAAAGAAGCAGAAAGTTTACAGGTAAGTCCGGCTTCGGCAAATGCAGAATACGAAACAACCAACGAAAACGGCGGTGGCCCTGTTAATCATTTTAACAGCCAACCAAATGCTTCAAACAATCTCATATTAGGTCAATTTCGCCTGGGTACAAAAATCCAATTGGCGAAAAAGGCAGCATTAAAAATTGATGCCCGCGGCATTTACCAAAAAAGTGGCAATTTCACTTTTGGCAGCACCCAATACTCCGACCATGCGCCTACAGACAACTGGACGTATATGATCGACGGAGGTGTTACTTACATGCTCACTGCAGGCTTGTGTATTTCCTTGTAATTGGAAAACTTGACTAAACGAATAAAGCATGAAACACCCGCCTATAGCGAATAGGCGGGTGTTTCATTTTACACAGACTCACGCATTGCGTCCACAGACCGATAGACAGCACGAACGAACAGCAATAAAAAAAGAGAAATGAGAAAGATAATTTTAGTCGCAGGAGCAACGGGAAACATCGGCTTACGCATTGTGAAAGCGTTGGTGCGCGAAGGCGCAGAAATACGCGTGCTGGTGCGTTCGAATACTCCGGCCGACAAGCTTGCTGCGCTCCAATTGCCAAACGTTACCATCATCGAATTGAACCAGTGGAGCTTTAAAGAACTGAAGAACGCTTGCACTGATGTGGCCTGTGTTGTTTCGGCATTGGCCGGCTTGCGCGAAGTGATCATCGATGCGCAAAAAGTGTTGCTCGATGCCGCGATAGCCGCCGGTGTATTGCGCTTCATTCCTTCCGACTACTCACTGGATTTCACGAAATTCAAGCACGGTGAAAACCGTAACCTCGATTGGCGTCGCGAATTTCATGCATACCTGAACAACTTACCCATTCGCTCCACATCCGTATTCAATGGTGCCTTCGCCGAATTGCTCACCACCGACATGCCCATGATTCTCTTCAAGCAGAAAATGATATTGTACTGGGGGAACGCAGATTACCGCTGGGGCTTCACTACCATGGACAACACAGCAGCGTACACCGCCAAGGTTGCTCTCGATCCGGCTGCACCGCGCTACCTAGTGATTGCAGGCGATCAAATCAGTCCGCGTGAAGTGCATGCGATGATGAGCGAACTCACCGGACAAACGTTTCGATTGTTCAGACCCGGAGGCAAGGGATTGCTAGGAGCAATCATTCGCATTATACGAAAATTAGCTCCCGGCAAAAACGAACTCTATCCGGCTTGGCAAGGCATGCAATACATGCACAACATGATTGATGAACGATCGAAAATAGCCAAGCTACACAACGACCGGTACCAAGGATTACAGTGGACAAATGTGAGAACCGTTATTAGTGAACATCTGAAATAACGGGACTCAGTGCAGGATGAAGTCTCGCAACTAACTAATTCGAATTACTGTCTTTCCAACCCCACTATCATCGACTCAGCGGTCGACACATTCGTAGCAATCGGAACATTGTGCACTTCGCAAATGCGCACAAGCGCATTCACGTCCGACAGGTGAGGCGCCGACCACGCGGGATCGCGAAAGAAAAACACCGCTTCAATAAGTCCATTGGAAACAAGCCCACCGATTTCTTGGTCACCACCCATCGGCCCGGAGAGCGTTGTGCGCGCGATACCAATACCGAGTTCGGCCGACATGCGCTGACC
>JBILIX010000248.1:0-3897 GCA_044368835.1 Flavobacteriales bacterium
CGTCCTTATTGCCGCAGTCCATCCAGTCTTGCACCGCACCGGGTGTAAACTGTGCGCCCTTCTTCACCATGTTGCGCAAGGCATCGGGCAATTGGTACTCGCCGCTGTTCATGATGTTGTTGTCGATGAGGTATTGCAGCTCCTCGCGCAACCATGCGCCATCGTTGAAATAGTAGATGCCGATCATGGCCAGATCGGAAACGAACTCTTGTGGCTTTTCCTTGAACTCCGTGATTACACCGTTTTCGTTGAGCACCACCACACCAAATTGGCGGGGGTCTTCAATTTTCTGCACCCACAATACGCCGTCTTTGGACGTGTCTAGTTTGAAATCGGCACGGAAAAGCGTATCGGCAAATGCTACGGTAACAGGACCGGTGAGCGCGCTTTGAGCGCACAAAATGGCATGGGCTGTTCCGAGTGCTTTGTCTTGATAATGGATGGTTCCTTTGGCACCCAATGCCTCTGCCACTTCAATGAGATGGCGTTCTACTTCTTCGCCAAAACGGCCCACTACGTAAGCAATCTCGGTAACCTTTTGGTCGCTGATAGCAACAATATCTTCCACCAATCGCTGCACAATGGGCTTACCTGCGATAGGCAACAGCGGCTTAGCGGTGGTGAGGGTGTGCGGGCGCAGGCGCTTGCCCATGCCCGCCATCGGCACAATAATCTTCATAGAGCGAAAATAAACGACAATACAGCCCCACAGCGGTAAGCTTGATCAGTTGTCCACAACGAGTTATCAGTATAAAACGAAAGAAAAAGGGCCGCTATTGGCGACCCTTTTTTCAATTCTATTTGACCTAACGATTACGCCAACGCGCAACGCTTGAATTCTGTTACAGTCAAATCTTTATCTGCAGTCTTCAAATACTGAGATACAGAAAGCTTGCTGTCTTTGATGAACTCTTGGTTCAACAAGGTGCTTTCCTTGAAGAACTTGTTCAAACGACCCATTGCAATCTTCTCGGCCATTTCAGCAGGCTTGCCTTCGTTAATGGCTTGCTCTTTACCGATTTCGATTTCCTTCTGCTTCACGTCTTCCGGCACAGAGCTTTCGTCAACGCTTACAGGAGCCATAGCAGCTACCTGCATCGCAACGTCCTTCGCCATATCGTCTGGAGTTGCCTTGTTGAAACCAACGACAGCAGCCAATTTGTTACCTGGGTGGTTGTAAGCATACACTTGCTCAGCGCTAACTACGCTGTAGTGTGAAAGCTCAATCTTCTCACCGATTTTACCAATCTCTTCAACGATTTTATCGCCGATGGTCAATTCAGTACCGGTATAATTCAACGCCTTCAAATCGTCGATTGAAGCTGGCTTGCTAGCAAGAGCCGATTCAAGAATGTTGCTGGCTACTGCTACGAAATCTGCGTTCTTCGCTACGAAATCCGTTTCGCAGTTGAGGGCGATCATCACGCCTGTCTTACCGCCATCAGTAAGTTTAGCGAGAATAACACCTTCTGTTGCATCACGATCCCCGCGGTTAGCGGCTACTTTCTGTCCCTTCTTACGGAGCAAATCGATGGCAGCATCGAAATCTCCTTCAGCCTCAGTAAGGGCTTTTTTGCAGTCCATCATACCCGCACCAGTGATTTGGCGGAGTTTGTTTACGTCTGCAGCTGTAATATTCATGGTTTTATTTTTTTGATTGGTTTGACAAATGTGTTTCATGCGTTTGAACCTACGTTCAAACGGCAGTGAACTTCATGTTAAGAATGTTCGGAGAACGAATTAGGCTTCAGCCTTCGTCTTCTTGCCCTTCGCTTCTTCGCTTCCTTCCTTGTCCTTGTCGGTCTTACGCTCAGCCAAACCTTCTGCAATTCCTTCAATCACTACATCGAGGATTTTAGAAATGCTCTTGGTTGCATCGTCGTTAGAAGGAATAGCGAAATCAACCTTGCGTGGATCGCTGTTGGTATCAACCATAGCGAACACCGGAATACCGAGGCGCTTCGCTTCGGCAACTGCAATGTGTTCTTTCATGATGTCAACCACGAATACCGCAGCAGGAACACGGTTCATGTCTGAAATTGAACCCAACGTCTTCATCATCTTCTGAAGAGTACGGTTCAATTGCAAACGCTCGCGCTTGCTCAAGGTAGCAGCAGTTCCGTCTTGCTCCATCTTCTCGATAGAAGACATCTTACGTACCGCCTTACGGATGGTAACGAAGTTGGTCAACATACCACCGGGCCAACGCTCTGTAACGAACGGCATACCGATAGCGCTAACCTTTTGAGCAACGATATCTTTTGCTTGTTTTTTAGTAGCAACGAAGAGAATCTTCTTGCCAGACTTTGCGATTTGCTTCAACGCAGCAGAAGCCTCTTCAAGCTTCACTGTAGTCTTGTTCAAATCGATGATATGGATTCCTTTCTTCTCACCGAAGATGTAAGGAGCCATGTTTGGATTCCACTTGCGGCTGAGGTGTCCGAAATGCACACCTGCATCCAGCAATTCGTCAAATGTAACTTTTGCCATTTATAAAAGAATAATACTTGTTTACGTTCTCTAAAACCAATGACACTGGTAGCCTGATGATTCTCTGCAGAACCGCACTTCGTTTCCTCGGTGCGCGGGCTTTCACCCCTCAGTAGTCCAGTGCATTTGGATGCTAAACAAGCTCTCCACAAATTCCCAAAGCGATTAACGCTTAGAGAACTGGAAGCGCTTACGTGCCTTCTTCTGACCGAACTTCTTACGTTCAACCATACGAGGGTCACGTGTGGTCAATCCTTCGGTGCGCAATGAGCTTTTCCACTCCGGATTGATTTCTATCAACGCCTTGCTAATAGCCAAGCGCAATGCTTCAGCTTGACCTGTAATTCCACCGCCATCGATGTTGGCTTTGAAATGGTACTTACCATCGGTATCAGTCACTTTGAATGACTGGTGAACTTTGTACTGCAACACGAGTGTTGGGAAGTACTCTTTGTAATCCTTACCGTTGATTGTAAAATCTCCTGCACCTTCGCTGAGGTAAACTCGAGCTACTGCAGTCTTACGGCGTCCTGAGGTATTGGTATAAGCGGCCATTGGCGTCTAAATTCTTAGCGTGTAATTGTGTGAACTTTGGGTTGTTGAGCGGTTTGTTCGTGCTCGGTGCCTGCATAAACGAATAGGTTGCGATAAATCGCACGACCCAAACGATTCTTTGGCAACATACCACGTACGCCCATCTCAATCATAGCGGTCGGGTGCTTTGCCATCATTTCTTTTGGCGTAGCGAAACGCTGACCACCGGGATACCCCGTATAACGTATGTACTGCTTCTCGTCCCACTTGTTTCCTGTGAGAGCAACCTTAGCAGCGTTGATCACCACCACGTTGTCGCCACAATCGGCGTGTGGGGTGAAATTAGTCTTGTGCTTACCACGAAGTACATATGCAATCTCGCTGCATATACGACCGAGGTTCTTTCCTTCAGCATCGACGAGCAACCACTGCTTATTGGCAGTTTCCTTGTTGCCGGAGATGGTCTTGTAACTTAAAGTATCCATTGCCTTTGATAACTAACGCTTTTCTTTCCTGAAAAACGGGGTGCGAAAATAGCGCTCTTTTTCGAATCTGCAAGTACTTTTCAACAAAGAGATGAAGATTTTCCATAGAAACTCAAACCCCCTATCCATAATAAGCTGAATGACAGGTTCTTATCGGAAGAATGGAGAATGAAGAATGGAGAAGCGCTAAATTCGCCACTTGCCATTGGCCGTTCGCCATCTTTATGAATCTGTATAGTACAAAACAACGCTGGAAAATCTTTCTGCTCACGCTGGCGTCGGTCATTGTGATTATCACCCTGTGGTACAGCAACCACATTGCCGACCGCATTCGCGTGGAAGAACGCCAGAAGGTCGAGCTGTGGAGCGAGGCCATCAAGCGCAGGGC
>JBILIX010000249.1:0-3880 GCA_044368835.1 Flavobacteriales bacterium
CTTGCGCGGTGAAAGTTGTTTTCCGGTTTGATTGGCCGGACATTCGGATGTGCATCTTCCGCATTCGGTGCAGCTGTATGCATTCATCAAATTGACCCACGATAAGTCAGCAACATCTTTTGCCCCAAAACGCGTTGGAGTGCCGTCGGATGGTGGTGGAGGTAGTGATGGGTCAAGCATCAACTTCACTTCATTCGTCACCGATTGCAAATTGCCGAGTTCACCGGCTGGTTGTAACTTCGAAAAGTAGGTATTCGGAAATGCAAGTATGATATGCAAGTGCTTGGAATACGTCACATACACAATGAAGGCAAGTATACCAATAATGTGAAACCACCAGCAGCTCCTTTCAATGAGTATGAGCGAATCGCTGGAATGATTTTCCAGCATTGGAGCTATCCACTGAGCAACAGGAAAGCTTCCTGCTTCGACGTAGTGTTCTACACCGCGCGATTGGAGTATAAAGTCGCACGCATTCATGGTAAGAAACGCTGACATCAATAAAATTTCTGCTACAAGAATTAGGTTGGCATCTGTGCGCGGCCATGAGGTCATTTCTCGCATCCAAAAACGCTTAATGCGCATCACATTGCGTCGGGAAAGGAATACAACGCACGCGACCAATACTAGGAACGCAAGGATTTCGAAACTACCTATGAGAAAGTCGTAGAAACCACCGAGGAAAGAAAACAGGCGATGGTGGCCGGTAATGCCGTCCAACACGATTTCCAATAATTCAATATTGATGATGATGAATCCCGCATACAGAATAAGGTGCATAACAGCGGCCAGCGGGCGGGTGAACATTTTACCTTGACCAAGTGCTACGCGTGCCATGGTCGCCCAGCGTTCACTGGCAGAGCCGGAAGGTTGCGTATCGCGGCCCAGCAAGATGTTGCGTTTTACGAATGCAAAACGTTTGTAGGCAAAATACGTTGCCGTGATGAGAAGAAGTATGAACAGGATTTGCGATATCATGGATTCATTCAGATTCGATTCAACAGGATAAGAATTATGCGTGCACAAAGGTTTCGTTGCCCGCAAACAAGGGGCGTTCAGCCATGAATGTGTTTACTCTTTTGCCAATGGCGATCAATTGCTCAGATTGGCTGGCATTCATCAGTGCATCGTCAATAAGGGAAGCAACCATTTCCATGTCACTTTCAATTAAGCCACGTGTGGTGATTGCTGGTGTTCCAATCCGAATTCCACTGGTCACCATCGGCGACTTGTCGTCGAACGGAACCATGTTTTTGTTTACGGTGATGTGCGCTTGAATCAATGCGGCATCGGCTTCTTTCCCTGAAAGTCCTTTGTTGCGCAGATCAATGAGGAAGCAATGGTTGTCTGTACCGCCGCTCACAATTTGGTACCCTCTGGTTTGCAATGCGCCGCACAACGCACTTGCGTTGCGAATTACTTGCTCACCATACGTTTTGAAATCGGGCAGGAGTGCTTCGCCGAAGGCCACAGCCTTGGCGGCAATCACATGCTCGAGCGGGCCTCCTTGCATACCCGGAAATACACCGCTGTCGAGTAGTGACGACATCATGCGCAATTCACCCTTTGGAGTTTTGATACCCATCGGATTCTCAAAATCATTCCCCATCATGATCACACCACCGCGCGGTCCACGCAGCGTTTTATGCGTTGTTGTCGTTATGATATGGCAATGCTGCAGTGGGTTGTTGAGCAGTCCTTTGGCGATAAGCCCTGAAGGATGCGAAATATCGGCCAGCAGAATTGCCCCTACTTCGTCAGCTATTGCTCTAAAGCGTTCATAATCCCAATCACGGCTGTATGCTGAGCCACCGCAAATTATCATACGCGGTTTTTCGCGCAGCGCAATCTCTGCTACGTTGTCCATGTTGATGCGTGCGGTTTCCTTGTCAACACCATAAAACGTAGCGCGATACAGTTTCCCGGAATAGTTCACCGGTGAACCGTGTGTAAGGTGTCCTCCTTGCGAGAGGTCGAGGCCCAGTATGGTGTCGCCGGGTTTCAAACAGGCAAGCATCACCGAGCTGTTTGCATTGGCCCCCGAATGCGGCTGCACATTCGCCCAGCACGCGCCAAAGAGCTCTTTCAATCGGTCGATGGCCAGTTGCTCTACTTCATCGACAACTTCGCAACCACCATAATAGCGTTTGGAAGGCAAGCCCTCAGCGTATTTGTTGGTAAGCACGCTGCCCATGGCCTGCATTACTTCATTGCTTGCAAAGTTTTCAGAAGCGATGAGTTCAATGCCATGTCGTTGGCGTTCATATTCTCGTTGTATCAAATTGAATACAGTTGTGTCGCGCATGGGAATGTTTTTGATGTCGCGAATGTAAGGCTCAGCCATGCAACACAAAAAAGGCTAATGCAACAGTTTCGACGTGTTGCACTGTATTTTTGACCGTCCCATTTTCCTGAAAATATGATGAATCGTTTTTTTCAATTGTGCCTGATACCGGTATTCTTGCTTTTGTTTTCCTGTGGGCATGCTCAAACTCCGGTTGCCATCCAGGTGAATGGGCTTCAGGCACCTACAGTAACTGTAATAGTTGAGTATTTCGCAGAGGATAATTGGAAAAACCTTCAAACCATCAAGGATCCCCAAAACGGAACCTACTCGGGCAAGGTGTTGTTTCCGCATGACGGTCAATACCGCTTTCGCTTTTCAAGCGATCCCAAGCGGTGGTGTGAGTTTCTGGTGGTGCGAAAGGACCTTCCGGCCAACGGTATTGAACTCACCCTTGAGTACACTCAGTTGAAGGGTCATCCTGTTAAGCTTTACGACTCCGCGGAGCAAAATGCATACATGGAGATTATTGCGCAATTCAATGAAGTGAGCCTCAACCGCGATTCACTCGATCGATTCGCCATCCAATATCAGCTGCGTGAACAAGCATTTGCAGTTGCTTGTGCGGAGATAGCCTCGAAATACCCCGATACTTTCACGTCCAATTTGCTTGCAAAGGCAGCGCCGGTGCCAATCTACAAGGGCGATCCCGCTTTTGCGCAGAATGCAGATTCCCTTGTGCGATATACAGCTTTGCATGTAATGGATAATATGCCGGTGCAACATCCTGATTTACTGCATCACATAGCGTTTGTCCGTCGTATCAATTTGGCATATCAGTATTTTGAGAAAACCAAGCAACCGGAGCCCTACATCGACGCGCTTATGAAGAAGGTGCTCGTGAGCGAAGGCTTGACAACCTATATGTTCAAGTTTCTGCTGGATAAAATGATCACCTTTCGCAATGAACCAGGGCTCAGCTATCTCATAACGTGGTATGCCGACGATTGCACAGAAGAAGGGCACATGGAGGATAACACGCGCAATTTGCTGCTGGCACTCGATAACTGCAAGCCAGGTAAAATCATTGAATTTTTAACCTTGCCCGATGCCAATGGAAAAATGATTTCGAGTAAGAAAGTATTTGCAGAAAACAAAGTCACTATTCTTCTTTTCTGGCGAGCCAACTGCTCGCATTGCAAGGAGTTTGAGCCCAAGCTCGAGGAGTTGTATACGCAGTATCATAGCAAAGGCTTGGGAGTGTATGCTGTCGGCACCGATAAGACGCAAGAGGAGTGGTTGGGTCAGGATAAAATAAATGACTCGCCCTGGTCGAGTGTGTTTCTGGCTTACGACCAACGAAAGGATTTCAATAAACGCTTCCCGGTTCCCAGTACACCCACGCTTATCGCAGTCGATAAAAATGGTGTAGTACTGAAGCGTCTCATTACACGCAGCAAGATAGAGTCGGAGATTAAGGAGCTTCTTGGATTATGAATCGATTAGCCGAAGAAACAAGCCCTTATTTATTGCAGCATAAGGATAATCCGGTGCATTGGTATGCATGGTGCGACGAGGCATGGGAAAAGGCAAGAA
>JBILIX010000027.1:0-12799 GCA_044368835.1 Flavobacteriales bacterium
CATACGGCAGCAACACCTATGTATGCGCCAACTGCGTAACAGTATATGCTGACCCTGCAGTGACGCTCACAGGAACCAACCCCGCCTGCAACGCACAAAGCAACGGCGGTATAACCAGCTCTATTAGCGGCACTGGCCCTTATACCTATAGCTGGAGCAACGGAGCAACCACTGCGAATCTCAGCAATGTAGCCGCCGGAAACTACAGCGTTACGGTTACAAGTGCTCAAGGCTGCATCGCTCAGGCGAGCACAACGCTTAGCAATCCGGCAAGCATGAGCATCAATGGAAACACACAAAATGTTACATGTGCCGGTCTGACCAACGGAAGCATCGCCCTCAGTGTGAGTGGTGGTACAGGAAATAAAACCTATCTCTGGAACAACGGAGCCGCATCTTCAAGCATTAACAACTTAGGAGCAGGAAGCTATAGTGTAACAGTAACGGATGCCGCAGGCTGCACAACAATTGCAAGCTATACGATTAGTGCACCCCAGGCCATTGTCATTGAAGGAACCGCCAACGCAGTGACCTGTTTTGGTAATAACAACGGAAGTATTCAGGTTTCGGCTACAGGCGGCACCGGCAATAAGACATTCAGTTGGAACAATGGCGCTATCGGTGCAGGCATCAACAATCTTTCTGCAGGCGTATACACAGTAACCGCTGCAGATGCTTCTGGTTGTGTTGCGTCACAGAGTTTCACTGTCAATAGTCCATCAGCGCTTGTATTGAACGGAAACGTCAACAACGTGCAGTGTTTCGGTGACAATGATGGCGGCATCAGTGTATCAGTCAGCGGCGGATCAGGAACTAGTAGCATTAGCTGGAGCAATGGTATGACCGGAGCTCAGATCAACAACCTGCAAGCGGGTTCATATACCGCCACTGCAACAGACCTCGCGGGCTGCACTGCTTCTGCAACATTTACAGTAAGCCAACCCGATGCATTGGAAATAAACGTATCGGATTTCGACATCGCTTGCACCGACGTAATTGGATCCGCAATTGTGGCACCCGGTGGAGGAACTGGACCCTATATCGTGAACTGGAGCAATGGTGTTTCAGGATATGAAAACAATAATCTGAGCGCAGGAAATTATTCAGTAACCATAACAGACAACCAAGGTTGCACTGAAACACAAGCGTTTCAGATTACACAAAGTGCCAACCTGAGCGTATTCCTGCAAGCTAGCAACATTACATGTTTTGGTGCCGCCAATGGCAGTATAACAGCTATTGTAAACGGAGGTAGCCAGGACTATTCCTTCGAATGGAGCAACAATGCAACCTCTGCTTCTATAAGCAACCTGCTAGCCGGTCAATATACTTTGATTGTTACGGATGGAACCGGTTGCACCGGCACATCATCGGCTGTCATAGGTGAGCCGGTTCAGCTCTCTGCTGACATTGATGCCAATGATGTGACCTGCAATGGACAAAACAACGGATCGGCGCTTGCCCTTGTACAGGGAGGAACCGCTCCTTTCCAATATGGATGGAGCAACGGAAGCAGCGATGAACTGGTTGAAGACCTCTCAACTGGCAACCTGACCCTCAACATTGTTGATGCGAATGGCTGCACTGCTCAGGCTATATCTACAATTGAACAACCTACTATGCTCACGGGCAATGTGCTCATTACCGGAGCAGAAACTTGCGCAGGAAACGATGGAGGCGCTGAAGTCATGATTGCAGGTGGTACTCCCTCCTACTCCATTGTTTGGAGCAATGGAAGCACTTCAGCACAACTCGACGATGTAGCAGCTGGATCCTATCAGGTAACTGTAAGCGATGCTAATGGTTGTTCGATTAACGCTATCGCAACAGTTGCATACGACTGTGAGGTTGTCATTCCTGCAACTCGACTTACGGAGCTATACTGCAACACATCCGATTTCGGCATGAGCGGCACCGTTGCTTGCGAGGTAGTTGAAGGAGCTGATCAATACATGTGGCGTGTGTCAACACCCACAGGTACTATACTCGCTGACGAGTTCACAAACGATGTGTACTTCGCAATAGCCGGCATTCCAAACCTTGCATACAATACCACTTACGTTATTGGTATAAAAGCACGTGTAAATGGAAACTGGGGGCCCTTCGGAGACTATTGCTCTGTTACTACCGAAACTCTTGACTTACCAACTACCGGTATTTCTGCAGCCGATTGTGGAGCAACCATTACTGCATGGGGTGCAACCATTGAAGCTATCGCATTGGAAGGTGTGTTGAACTACGAATGGCATATCACAGGCAACAATTACGATTGGACCGCATTTACCGCTGAACCATCGTTAAGTATTGTAAGCGCGATGCAGCTAACCGCAGGAGAAAGCTATGAAATAAGCGTTCGTTGTGCCTATGGCGAAGGAATCTTCACCGCATGGAGCACCACCTGCAACTTCATCGTTGCGCTGGAGTTGCCGGTAAGCGAAGTGAACGAAACATCTTTTGCTTTCAACGTTTACCCGAACCCGAACAATGGTTCAACCTTGAACATTCAATGGATAGACATGAACAATCGCGACGAACAATTGCACCTGACCGTTTGCGATGCAGCAGGTAAACTGATTATAGGTGAAACAATCGGTGGAGCTACCACAGGTATTTACACCGTTCAGTTCGGCACTACTCTGAGCAGCGGATTCTATGTGGTGACAATGCAAACGAACGATCGTCGCGCAGAAAAGAAACTAATCGTGAATTAAAGAAAAGGGTGGAGACCAATAATCTTGGTCGAAAGTAGACAGCCCGTCAGCCGAAAGGTTGGCGGGCTTTCTATTTACAATCAATCCAGAAATCGAGTCCTTTCAGCAGCGGTGGGGACACGGCAGGCATCCGACTTGCCAAACCATTTGTAGCGGTTTTGTGCGACCCAATTGTACACTCCATCGCGCACAAAACAAGGCACTAGAAGAAACGGGAGAGCTAAGCCGCCATACCAAGCCATGTCTTTGCAAATGAAAAGAACCGCCGTCGATTTGGTATAAATGCGTCCCCTTCGATGATAAACGATAGAAGAAAGATCGACCAGCATTTCGTGCGGCAACAAACGCTTTGCAGTGCTGCCCTGAAGAGATGAAAACAAGAGATTCTGACGTGTGTTGCGAGCCATCAGCCAATTGATGGTGCCATTGCAAAAATTGCATACACCGTCGAAGAATACAATGTTGTCTGAGGCATTCATGGCGGCTAAAGTAATTCAGAGAAAAGAACAAAGAGGTCATCCTGTGTATCTTGCGCGCCATCAAGATTTTTTTCTATGTATTACAGTGATTACCTGCAGTTAGACAAAGTACTCGGTGCTCAAGAGTTGGAGAGCGACAAAGCGAATCGTCATGCGCATGATGAAATGTTGTTCATCATCATCCACCAATCGTATGAGCTTTGGTTCAAGCAAATCATGTTTGAGGTCGACTCTGTGCATGCCATCATGTCTAAGACCACCATCAACGATAACTCACCAGAATTGATGATGGTTTCGCGGCGACTTTTTCGAGTGGTTGAAATAATGCGTGTGCTTGTGCACAAAGTGGACATATTGGAAACCATGACACCGCTCGACTTCCTCGACTTCCGCGACCTGCTTCGGCCCGCGAGTGGTTTCCAGAGTATGCAGTTCAAAATACTGGAAGCCAAGCTCGGATTAAAAATGGAACATCGTCATGGGCAGCAGTATTACACGAGTCAACTGCGCCCCGAGGACAAAGCCGCGATTGAAAAACTTTCAACGGAACCTACCCTACTCGAGTTGCTGAATAACTGGTTGGAAAGAATGCCGTTTTTCGAAGATTCAGCGCTTTGGGAAAATGGCAACGACAAAGCCTTTTGGAACCACTACCGCGATACCTTCAGCCAGTCGCTTGGTGAGGGTGAAAAGCAAAACATCGAACGCTTCGATGAACTGTTCTTGAATCCCGAACTCAAGGATGGCACTCTCTCCGATCGTGCAAGAAGATCGGCCCTATTCATTTTACTCTACCGCGATTATCCGCTGCTACAAAATCCCTATCGCATCATCAACCTGTGCTTGGAAGTAGACGAACTATTTGCAACCTGGCGCTGGAGGCACATGAATATGGTGCACAGAATGATAGGCACACGCTCAGGAACAGGTGGCAGCACCGGCAAAGGCTATCTGCGAGAAGCCGCTTTGAAACACTATGTATTTGGCGAATTTGCAGAGTTGAATAGCTTCATGATTGAACGCCGACAATTGCCAAAACTTACCGTTGAGTTGGAGAAATTACTAAGCTTTCAGCACTGAAAAACTAGGACTTGAAATCCGGCTTCTTTCCGGTAAATGCGAAAGCCGCCAGCAACCAACCCGCAATAAAAAGCAACCCGCCAATAGGAGCAACGGGGCCGAGCCATGTGAAATCGACTCCGGAAACCGCTGAGCTAGATCTCAAGTAAAGGGATGCGCAAAAAAACAACATGCCCAAAGCAATCAGGTGCATCGCCCATGCATGCACCCGAGTGGTTATAGGCATTACTCTACCCGCTATTGCCAGCACCAACAAGCCAATGCTTTGGTAGTATTGATACTTCACTGCTGTTTCCCAAGAATTCAATGCCTCAGGGGTTACATGAGGTTTCATGGCGTGCGCACCCATGGAGCCAAGCACAACTGCCACAGCGAGCGAAAGGCAAGCAATTCGAGCGTAATTCATGTCGCAAAAGTATATTCACACACCATCATTTTTTTCAACATTTGAATTCCCTTCAAAGAGACTGCGCACCTTTGAAAAATGCCAGAGATCATCGCCGGTAAAAAAACCTATACGCTGCTTGATATAGCAGAAAGCATTCAACGAATGTTTTCCACGCATTACAAGCAAACGTATTGGGTGAAAGCGGAGATGAACAAGCTGAATCATTACAACCACTCAGGACATTGCTATCCGGAGTTGCTGCAAAAGGAGAACGGAAAAACAGTTGTTGAATTCAAATCCATTCTCTGGAAGAATGATTACGAGCGCATCAATCGGCTATTTGTGGAGCAGATAAAAGAGCCTTTGAAAGATGGCATCAAGGTGTTGTGCGAAATATCCGTGACCTACTCTCCGCAATACGGATTGTCGCTGCGAATTCATGATATCGATATTAGCTACACGCTGGGTGACATCGAAGCAGAACGTAAAGAGGCAATTGCACGGTTGCAGCGCGAAGGTTTTTTCAATCAGAACAAAACAAAAACGCATGCGCTGCTGCCCAAACGCATCGCTGTAATATCTGTCGAAAGCAGTAAAGGTTTTGCGGATTTTCAAGAAATAATTGATTCACAAAAAGAGCGTTTTTCCATTTTCAGAATGCTCTTCCCTGCCCTTCTTCAGGGCGACAAAGCTGTTGAGTCGTTACTCGATGCGCTTGGCCGTGTGCGACGTGTTGTTCATCATTTCGATGCGGTAGCTATCATACGCGGTGGCGGCGGCGATGTGGGTTTAAGTTGTTTTAATAATTATGAACTCGCGCGTGCATTGGCTACGTTTCCGATTCCGGTATACACAGGTATCGGCCACGCCACGAACGAAACGGTGTGCGAACTGGTTTCCTATTACAATGGCATAACTCCCACGAAAGTTGCCCATCGACTTCTGGAGCAATTCGAGCAATTTGAAAATACGCTTCTGCATTTGCAGAGTAGCATCATAAACCTCGCTCGTGAAGCAATCTCGCATCACGGGCGCGAACTTCATATGCACAGTCGGATTATTCGACAGGCCGGACATGGTATTGTGATCCAACAGCACCAGATGCTAAACCAACAAAACACGCGACTCCAAGCTACCTGCCATCGTTTGTTTGAACGAAGCACGTATACGCTGGAATCAACCGCAAGCCGCATTGCCTTAGGTGCCAAACACCGTTTGCTAACATCGGGCGAGCGTATCGAACAGCAACGCCGCCAGCTGGCTGCTGCAGCGCATCAACTCGTTTCGAAATCTACAGATAGCCTTGAGCATACTGAGCAAATAATTACACTTTCAGACCCGAAGTACATACTTCAAAGAGGCTATAGCATTACTACGGTGAATGGAAAATCGCTACGTGAAACAACGCAATTAAAACCCGGCGACCGCCTAGTAACCACGCTTATGAACGGAACCTTTGAAAGTGAGGTAATTCGTATTAACCCGGAATCCAAATAGAAACTATGACCTATACACAAGCATTTCAAGAGCTTCAAGAAATTGTTGCCGAAATTGAAAAGGGCGAAACCACCGTGGATGTGCTTTCGCAAAAAGTGAAACGAGCCGCGGAACTGATTCAGATCTGCAAGAAAACGCTGCACGAAACAGAAGGCGACGTGAATGCCATATTGAATGAACTGGCCCAACAAGAAGAAAAAGGTTGAACATGAGCACAACAACAGCCGCTTACTACAAAGAACAATTAAAGCTGCAGCCCCACCCCGAAGGAGGGCACTATGCGGAAGTGTATCGAAGTGATCTTGAAATTGAGGTTGCCGGTTTTGATGGCGCGAGGAGCATGTGCACATCTATTTTCTTTCTGCTTGAAGCACATGAGGTGTCGTCACTGCACCGCATAAAAAGCGATGAGCTCTGGTACCATCACGATGGTGGCACTCTTGAAATCATCGAGATTGATGAAACAGGAAACGAGCTGATAACGAGACTTGGAAAGTCTTTACACGAAGGATGCAAACTACAGCATGTTGTGAAGGCCGGCCGTTGGTTTGGCGCAAGACCCGCAAAGGGCAGCGAATATTGTTTGGTCGGATGCCAGGTTTCTCCCGGCTTCGACTTTCGCGATTTTGAATTGAAGGAATGAATAGTGAAAAGGTGAAATAGTGAAATAGTGAAATGGAACTACCGGTAATTCACTCCTTCACCTTTTCACTATTTCACTCTCAATACTGCCACTTCTTGGTAAACGAGTTGTAAAAATTCACCCCAAGCTTGAAATCGAACCTGGCTTTTTCCCAATTGCTATCAGCGGTTGATGCATAGATACCGAATCGAAAAAGTTCCTTTCGAATTCTTACCACTCGTTCAATTCCTGCGTAAAACTCCGCGTGGTGAAAATTCTCGGCCGGAATCGACAAAGTCGCAACCCCTGCAGCTTCGGTTAACTTCAACCGATGGAGCAACGGAATTTTATTGAGCAAAATTCCATTGAAGTGATGGAAATAATTCGCTCTGAAAAATGCATTGGGCGTCGACAAAGTTGGACCCAGTAATTGGAAAGAGTTGAGCGGATCCGAAAAGAAGAACACGTCTGAGCCCCTGAAATAACGATACTCTAGCAGACGAAGATTTCGCTTGTTGACGAACGATCCGGCCAACACAGACCAATCAGCATCACCCAACCGACCCAGTGTTTTCGAATGTTTCAACCCTACCTCGATGTAGTCGAAATCCACTTCGCTGCGCAGCAAACCAGGCACACCCTTTCTATACACGACCTTTAAATCGGGGTATACAGAACCCAATAGAATTTTACGCCCCTTCTTGATAATATATCGCTGCTTATGGCGATACTTCATCTCTAATTTAAACTCGGATTTTATGTAGCGCTCGAAATCGATAGGGGTATTGACATCACCAAACACTTGCTGTGACCATTGATCGGAAAGAAGATTTGTAATGGGTTGCTGATCGGAAAATTCAAATGTCAATTCAGCAAACAATCCATTGACCACTTCAACGCGCTGCGCTACACTCCACATTTGTGTTCGCACGTAGTTACTTCGGCTGAACACAGAGCCCAGTGAAGCATAGTTGTTGACCATATCGTAATAATCACCAAAGCGCACAAACGTTCGGACAAACTTTAGCGGCACATAGGTCAAACCTACCCCACCCTTTCCTCGCAAATCACTATTTCGAAAACCATAGTCGGCCTCACCTTCCACTTCAAGCGTGTAAGCGTTTTCGAATTCCTTTTTAAAGGAAGCACCAATACGATGGCGATAACCGCCAATACCGAACGGATTCACCTGCATGGTAAGCGGGTTGATGTAGAATGAATAATCTCGCTCACGATTCCTGTAACCGATTCCGTACAAAAAGAAATCTATCCAACGCAGCGCATTGTAAGCTGAATCAATTTCCGAATAGTATTCATCGCTCGCGTAAAGTGTTTGCAGACTATCACATGCTTTGATATACGACTGTTCGATTGCATCAAACCCTTCGCTGCGGTGCTCCACCCAAAATGAAGAGTCACGATCGAAAGCATGCACGTCATAGTTCCTGATCTGATCGGTATACGCGAACTCATCGGAATCGGTCGCCCAAGAATTACAGGATCGATCGATTGTGCCATGATAACGACTTAAGCCATCTTCAATTAGATACTCGATTCGCATTTGTTGCGGTTGTGCAAAACCCGATAAATCGATTGCATACTGCACATCCACCTGCAAGTCGCTGAAAAACTTCATGGACTCCTTTGGCAGTTCATATCGAATGCACGTGACGGCCCAATCCGAAGAGCGAATGTTCATGGTGCCTCGCAGCAGAGGTTCTCCCGGAAACAAACCCTTGAAGCTGATTGTGTAAAATTTCAATCCCACGCTATCCATCACCGAAACCAAATCGAATGAATAACTCAGCATAGCTCCTTCTCCGATGGGCGATAAAATTTTCTTGTCGCATATGGAAGGAATATACAAGAGGCGCTGATACACATTGAACTCATGGAAGCCCTGCGTCGACTTCAGCACGAAGTTATCGTCGTATGCCCACTGTTGAGGGATAATTTCCGACTCCCCGTAACTAACCGTAACGGATGCACCGGCACTGCTTCCCGCGGGTTTATCCTTGGTGTACTCATTTACACCCAACACTTCCTCAGCAAATTTTTCCGGATGCTGCCAATGCGAGGTCGTTTGCGTTTCATTCAGATGATACTGCACGCGAATGAGCGGACGGTCTTTCTCCCTGACTTTAGTTTTGGAAGAATCCTGCTCCAAGCGAGCCGTATCGGGCATGAGACACTGCACCGAAGTGCGCGTGTAAGCGTCATATTGCATCGACTGTCCTGAACCTTCGAAATGATTCTTACGCGCGTCGATTGCATTGGAAACTATCTCTCGAGCGAGGCCCCTTCGATCGGCAAAAATTTGCACGGCGCCCAATTCCGATGGATTCTCGCGCAGGAGCATTTGAATACTCAACCGTTTACCGGCCACTACTTCCACAGTTGTATCGGCATCATGATAACCCAGCAAATGAATCGTTAAAGCGTATTTACCGGGCTCCAGACTCAACAAAAAATGACCATCTGCATCGGTGTTTATGCCCTTCAATTTCCCGCTATCCACATTGCTTGCGGCCACCGTGGCAAATGCTGCCTGCTCCTTATCAGGAAGGTATACCACGCCCATGATGCCCGATTGAGCGAGCCCGCTGTGCAATAGCAAAACAGCGACAAACGTGAGTAAAATCCGAGAGTACATTCTACGTCAAAAGTACGATTGGCCATGATTCATTGCATCCAATTGCTACTTTCGTCGGATATATAATCCAACCTTGGCCAATACCGAACAAACCCTCGCCTCACGCAGCAATAACAACTGTGAACTTTGTGCAGCCACCACGTCACTCACCGTCTACGCAGTGCCACCTTCAAGCGATGGCAATCCCGAAGACAGTATCTATGCCTGTCAAACTTGTGTGGAGCAACTCAATAAGCAGACGCCGCTCGATGAGTCGCATTGGAATTGTTTACTCACCAGCATGTGGAGCGAGCATGTTCCTGTGAAGGTGGTTACTTGGCGTATGTTGCAGCGTATGCGCAATGAAACGTGGGCGGCCGATGCGCTCGACATGCTTTACCTCGACGATGAGCAATTGGCCTGGGCTCGAGCAACAGGCGATCATGAAAATGATAGCGCTGTTCAGTTTCATATCGACAGCAATGGTCAGCGACTGAGTGATGGTGACACCATCGTTTTGGTGAAAACGCTTGATGTTAAGGGAACAAGTTTCAGCGCGCGGGCAGGAACCGTTGTGAAGAACATCCGCCTCATTGCAGACAACGTGGAGCAGGTAGAAGGAAAAATAGAAAATCAGCAGATTGTGATTTTGACGAAGTACACAAGAAAAGGATAAATAACTCCAATACTATATACAAAAAGAGCGCACCTATGTGCGCTCTTTATTTCATAACTCGTATCAATCGCTTTTTATTCGGTTACCATTACCCAGCCATTAGCATAATCATTTGCGCCAAGAGTATTTGCACCAACATTTAGCACGCAGTAACCAACATTATAAGAACCTGCAGGCAGATTCGTAACCGAAGCTGCTGCTGCATATGGAATTAATGTTGAAGTTACCCTTGAAATTGTGTAATTACCCCCTACGAAATTGGTAATCGCTCCGTCGCTGCCCTGGAAACATAACCCAGTAACAATCTCCTGAGATGGTAATTGACCCAGCAACGACAAACTTGCAACTGCCGATCCTGTTATCCTCTGAGATAGTGAGTTAATCTGGACAGTTGTGGTTGGTCCGGCGAACACATAACTATTTCCATTACTAATTGACCCAACAAAGCCGCTAAAAGCGCCAATCGATACTATACCTGTTGTTCCCTGTGGACCTGCGACGCCTTGCGGACCAGCAGCTCCGACAGCACCGTTTGCACCCGCTGCTCCATTGCATACATACTTCGTCAATGAACTATTGATCTCGCCGGCGTCGAGCGAACCGTTTCCATTAGTATCCAAGCCATATTCTAGTTTCACGCCGCCATTCAAGCAATTATTAGCGGCAGGTTCAATCGTAGTCTTTACTAAAGAATTTTGACCATTTGTTCCATTGGTACCTGCTGGACCTTGGGATCCAGCTACACCAGCAGGACCGGCAGGACCGGCAGAACCTTGAGCGCCTGCTGCGCCCTGCGGACCAGCTGCACCAGCAGATCCGGTTGCACCGGCTGCTCCATTGCATACATACTTCGTCAATGAACTATTGATCTCGCCGGCGTCGAGTGTGCCGTTGCTGTTAGCATCTAAGCCGTATTCCAATTTTACACCACCGTTGGGGCAGTTATTGGCTGCGGGCTCGGTCGTAGTTTTAACCAATGAGTTCTGTCCATTCGTTCCGTTGGTTCCATTAGAACCTGCAGCGCCAGCAGGACCCGCAGGACCTTGTGCACCGGCTGCTCCTTGCGGACCAGCTGCACCAGCAGATCCGGTTGCACCGGCTGCTCCATTGCATACATACTTCGTCAATGAACTATTGATCTCGCCGGCGTCGAGTGTGCCGTTGCCGTTAGCATCTAAGCCGTATTCCAATTTTACGCCACCGTTAGGGCAGTTATTGGCAGCGGGCTCGGTCGTAGTTTTAACCAATGAGTTCTGTCCATTTGTGCCGTTAGTTCCGTTCGTACCATTTGTACCTGCAGGACCTTGTGCTCCAGCCACACCTTGTGCACCAGCAGGACCTTGTGCACCGGCTGTACCTTGCGGACCAGCGGCTCCGGCAGCACCGTTTGCACCCGCTGCACCATTGCATACATACTTCGTAAGTGAAGCATTGATCTCGCCGGCATCGAGTGTGCCGTTACCATTCGCATCTAAGCCGTATTCCAGTTTCACGCCACCATTGGGGCAGTTATTGGCAGCGGGCTCGGTCGTAGTTTTAACCAATGAGTTCTGACCATTCGTTCCGTTGGTTCCATTAGCACCAGCAGCACCAGCAGGACCTTGTGCGCCAGCAGGACCTTGAGGACCGGCTGTACCTTGCGGACCGACAGAACCTTGTTCACCATCTGCACCCTGAGGACCCGCTGGCCCGACAGGACCTTGAGCCCCTGTTGGGCCTTGAGGACCAGAAGGTCCCTGAGCCCCGGCTGGGCCTTGAGCTCCTGCAACACCCGCTGCACCTTGAGGGCCGGCCGGACCTTGTGCACCAACTGGACCGATAGGACCTGCAGGACCCTGAATGTTCCCGGCCTCTATCCAGTCGCTACCATCCCAAATCCACAAAAATCCGGTGCTTTGAACAATGTATCCATCACCATTAGAATTACCCGTTGTTGGCAAATCATTCTCCGTTGCTGCGCTTCCTTGAATGCTTATTGAAGTGCCATCTGCACCTGCAGGACCTTGCGCACCTGTAGGACCTTGTGGTCCGGAAGCTCCCTGAGGACCTAGAGGCCCCTGAGGTCCCGCTTCACCTGTTGCGCCTTGAGCGCCAGCGACGCCCTGCGGACCCTGCGGCCCTTCCGCACCATCAGTTCCGGCAGGACCTTGAATACCTTGGAGTCCCTGTGCACCTGCAGGACCTTGCGGACCGGCAGGACCTTGTGCACCATTAGCGCCGGCAGGGCCTTGTGCACCATCAGCACCGGCAGGGCCTTGTGCACCATCAGCACCGGCAGGGCCTTGTGCACCATCAGCACCGGCAGGGCCTTGTGCACCATCAGCGCCGGCAGGGCCTTGTGCACCGGCAGGGCCCTGTTCGCCTTGAGCTCCCTGAGGACCTTGAATACTTCCGGCATCCAACCAAATGGCGCCATCCCAAACCCACAAATGACCATTGTCTTGTGCGATATATCCGGCTCCCGTTGTGACGCCTGAAGTTGGAAGATCAGATGATGTAGCTACGCTTCCTTGAAATTCTACAGAGGTGCCATCGGCACCGGGAGGACCTGCAACTCCTTGAGGCCCGGCCGGACCTTGAGGCCCCATAGGTCCTTGAACACCATCAACACCCGCAGCGCCCTGCGCCCCTGCTGGACCTTGAGGACCGGGTATTGAGCTTCCGGAAGTTTCAGCATACAATGCATAAGGAACACTCAGCAATTGGGATGTAGT
>JBILIX010000250.1:0-3867 GCA_044368835.1 Flavobacteriales bacterium
TACCTTGAACGAGTTGTCCAATTTCTTTTCGTACAAACGCTATATCAAGCTGTTCACATTGTTGCTTTACCATTTCGAGATCATGCGGTGTTGCATCGGGACCAAGCGCTTGATAGGCGTCTAGGATTGTGAGTATGTCAGCAATGTCGTGCCGCAAGGGCCCTACGTTGGAGTTGACGAAATTGATGGGGTTGTTGAGCTCGTGTGCAATGCCAGCTGTCATTTGGCCGAGGCCGGCAAGCTTCTCCGATTCTACCAGCTGTTTTTGAGTTAGGCGCAAATGGTCATACTGCGATTGTATATAGTCTTTCGCTTCTTCAAGCTGCGCGGTTCGTTGATGCACTTTGGTTTCGAGCAATTCGTTTTGCGATTCGATGGTTTTGATACGCAGTGCATCCGCTTCTTCTTTTTGTTTTCTGAGCAAATTGATTTTATCGGCAAGTGCGAAAGAAAGCAATACGCCTTCGATGGCTGATCCGAAAGGAAGCGAATAAACCGTCCAGAAGTTATAGGGGATAACACCAAAATCTTTCATGGCAAAAATGGTACATGCAACAATAAATACCGACCACGCGAGCAGAAAGAATCCTGCTGATCGATTGCCTTTTTTCTTCGCCCGAATGGATGCGAAAATGAGCAAGATGGAAGAGGCTGCGCAAAAATTAATGAGGTTGTAACCTTCAATGCCGAAACCTGCGAAGCAAAGTGCAAGTGCAACACAGTAGAGGGCCGCATATCCCATCAGTATTTTATCGATGACCGGCGTAAACACTTTCAGCCGAAGGAAGTTGCGTGTGAAGAAGATAGTTGTAATTCCGCTTACTGCTCCCATGATGTGCACCCCGTTGCGACCAAACCACTCGTTGCCATGCCATAGGTACGTATTGCCGTATCCGAAGAGAACGGCTTGTGTAAGAGCGATGGATAGGATGTAGAACGAGTAACCAGCATAGCCGCCTTCTTTCGTAGCGAATGTTAAGAACAGGTTGTAGAAGAACAGCACCGCGATAATCCCGAAATACAGATACATGATTGCGTCTTCTTTCCCGGCCATGCGCAATATCTGATTGCTGTCGCCTGCATAAATCGGTGCTATCAATTGTTTGCTCGATTGCATTCGGAGCATGAATTCGCCGCCTTCTGCGGGCATTTTCAAGGCAAAACCGGAAGGAGTTTCAAATTCAATGGCACTGGCATTTGTGCTTCCAGTTGTTCCAATTAGTTCAGTGTTTGTGTCAATCCGATAAAGCTCGATTGTTTCAATGGAACTGTTTCCTACATAGCAGAGTGAATTGCTGCTATTGGCTTCGGGGCGGTAGGTAAACCGAACATATTGCCAGCGGTTGCTCAAGCCGAGATTGGGAACGCCGCTGTGTGTTTCTGTGTATTCCGAACTGTGAGCAATGTCGCTTATCGAAAGGTTGGGATCGCCCGTATACACAGAGCAATTGCTGAGAAGTAACGAACTGCTTCCGTCGCTCGCTGTAACCAGGGTTGAAATCAGGCACCACGCAGCTAATAGTAAAAGTCGCATCGAATGTGAAGTCATTCTTTTTTAAGTTGAATGGCTTCTTATACGACGATTACGGAATTAGTTTCAGAAAATGTGAATTTCGTGGCTCTTTTTCAGACGCAAGTCGTAATGAACCTCGATAGAGCCACGAGGAGAATCCTCGAATAAAGTACACACCGGTTCTTTCATGAGCTGAAGTACGCGCTCGCGATTGAATTCCTCGGCGAACTCCATGGCGTAGATGTTTGGATTTTTCAATACTACCGAAATGAACTCTGGAGTGGGGTAGGGCAAACGTCCGTTTTCGCCTACTTCCGATACCTCAACAAGCCCGTTGGTCTTGATCATTTTTTCGGTGTAGGGTGCCGCGAAACAGAAGAAGTTGGTTAGTCCGATTTCTGCCATTACGGGTATAGCTGCAATGCATAGCAGCGGTGTAAGCCCTTTGCCGAATACTTTTTTCGCGCTCCACAAGCCGCACGCCTCGGCAGTGCCTTCGGGCAGTGTGGAATGTATTGCAGGAAGTATGCGCGGGTCCTGTTCTTTGATTGACTCGATGATGGGCAGTGTGGAGTCCTCCGTATTGAACCGATGTATTCTTAGACCGGCTACAACTTCCTGTTCGTTGTCTATCGCAATAAGTACAAAAACATTGGGGTCGCTCATCCAAGAGGGTTGAGCCGAATTGAGATTCTTGATGCCCAGCTCGGTTAGCACGCCCGTGTGTCCGTTGTGGAAAAGCGCACAAAACTCCGGGTGCTCAACTGCCTGAAAAGCCTCTATTCGATATGAGCCCAACACATCAGACATGCTTCACTTGGTTGGTTGATTGATAGTTGGCGGTTGATTGAAATTGTTCAAGAATATCCATGCGGAAACGTCCGGATGGTATGGCATCACCTAGCAATATCTGGCGAACAATCTTCGCGGCAAATGCTCCGCCCATAGCTACATCGGTTGCTAGTTGAGGCCAGGTTGTGATTGTTTTTCCTATTTCGGCCAATGAGAGCTGCGCACGCTGACTTGCTTTGGTTGGCTCGATGATTTGAGCCAATACTTGCATGCGCTGCTGAGGGTTGTTCCAGTCGATGGTTGCTTCTTCGTCCATAAGGCCATGAAAAATGGGACGGTTCGGTTCTAAATCGAAGCGCTCCACGTCGAGCATCAGCGAATCGCTGGTATCCATAACCACGGGAATGCCGCGCTCTCGGCATGCTTTTCGGAGCATGATTTTCATTTCCATACTATCACATTCATCCACCACTAGGTCGAGCCCATCCAGGAAGTCCTCCATGTTTTCAGGGAGAAGGCCTTTGTCGTAACAACTAACTTCTACAAACGGGTCTATCTCGGCTATTTCGCGCGCTACCACGGTTGTTTTGAGTTCTCCTTGGTGAATCATGCTGCTGCGAATACGGTTGAGATTGGCCAATTCAAGCGTGTCGAAATCTGCTATGCGGAGGCTAGCACAGATCCGCTCCATAACCAGTGAAATGGCAACCGATTGACCAACGCTGAGTCCCACTATACCCACCTTGCAAGCAGAAAGGTGATCTTGTTCTTCCTCCGTTATTTTGTGCAAATTGCGGATGGTGCGAACCCGAATGAATTCTTCTTTTGCGAGGCAGTGCACCAGCGTGTTTCTCCAGGGGTAGTAAACCCAGGCACCGTTTTTTTCATCGTCGGTACTATCGCTGTGAAGCGCAATTTGTTCTATTACTTCTTCTTCTGAAAGGGATTTTCTCGGATGCCCGGCTTTAATCCATTCGCGCAATTGCTGGCGATAGACGTCCACAATCTGAATCGACGAGGACTGTTCGCGAAGGTTGTGTAGCACAGCTCTTTCTAACGGATTTTTTCCGCTTAGAATAAGGGCTTGCCGGGGCGCCTGTTGGAAGGATTGAGCCATATGAATGGGTGTTTCCGCCGCGCATCCAAATGGAAATCACAGCATTGTAAACATATCATATTATGGTAACAGCAAAAACGGGACTTTCTAGCTCTGTCAACAACTCAATGTTGATGCCTGTCTTTAATGTTCTACGATCCCTGAATAAATAAAGCTAAGCACTTTTTCGGGTATTGGAAGGAGGCCGAGTGAACGCGCGGCTTGCACCGCTTGCACGTCGCTTTCGAGTTGGCACAGGTCGCCGGCTTTTCGGAACTCCCAGGCATTCAGAGTTTGCTCCATGCGAGGGCGAATCGTTTTCGCAAAACAATCGGCCACGGCCTGTTCTTCAAATTGAGCTTCAATACCGGTGCTGCGCATTACGTGTTCGTTGAGTCGAGCCGCAATGGCTTTATTGCGATCCACCAAGCTTCGTTCGTGCAGGTAAAGCAGGTATTGAACCGGA
>JBILIX010000251.1:0-3853 GCA_044368835.1 Flavobacteriales bacterium
TTAGCCTCATCCTTCTTGTTAATGTCTACTCTCCACTCTCCATTCCCAAGCATCCAGCACCTAACCCCTTACCCCTTTCACCTATTCCCTCACCAACGTCACATACCCCGCCCTGCTTTCCCCCTGCTGCCCATCGCGCGGTTGCAACACCCAGTAATAGGTTGCGGCGGGTGAATCGTCGCCATTCCAACCTTGCGACAGATTTTCGGTGGCGAAAACCTCGACACCCCAGCGATTAAAGATCGTGAGGGTCCACTTGCCCGGAAATGCTTGGAAGGGAACAAACCGATCGTTGTCTCCGTCGCCGTTGGGGGTGAAGATGTTGGGGAGCGTGATGGTGCCATCGCTGTCAATGAGGATAAATGACGACAGGGAGTCGACACAGCCGTTGGCATTTTCAACAACCAAGGAAATAGTATAGTTGCCCGGAATAGGAGGGAAGTTGACCACCGGATTTTCTTCTGCAGATGCTTCGGGTGTTCCGTCTTCAAAACTCCACGAGTAGGTAAGGGGTGCGGTAGTGCTTGTTGAAGTGAACGTAATCTCCGTGTCGTCAATCGTGGTGGGTTGCGGATTGGCGCTAAACGCTGCATTCGGTGCATCGTTCACGGTAATCGTTACGGCATCGTTGTAGCTGCAGCCAAATGCGTCGGTCACGTTCACACTGTAGGTGCCGCTTGCATCCACATAATAACTTTCTGCAGTACTGCCGTCTTGCCATTCATACGAATCAAAACCGGGCGCAGAAAGCACAATGGTCTCTCCTTCACATACAATCGCATCATCGCCTAGGTCCAAGGTATTGTCGTTGCGGATAACAACGGTTGTATTGTCAGAGCAGATGTTTTCCGATATGTTTTGCGGTATAGCATAGGTGAGGGTTGTTACGTAAGATAACGGCTCCTGACAGAGCACCTCCTCAAGTACATCACCGGTGTTGGTGTCGATGTGATAGAGGTTGCCATTGGCAGTTACTCCCCACAATTCATTCACATTGTAATCATAGGCAAGGCCACGCAAATCGGCTACCGTGTTGCCAACAGTGAAAACCTCAGCTGTGGTGGTATTGATCTCTAGCAACTCACCATTGGCCGTTGTCGCCCAGAGCACATTTACTGATGGATCGTAAGCCAATCCGTTGATACCATCACCTCCGGCGGAAAAGAAATTATCGAGTGCAAGTTGGTCTAAATCACCAATTGCGCTTAGTACTCCCGTATTCACATCGATTGAGTAGAGGGTTTGTATCATAGGTTCGCCGGAATTCATTTCGGGAATCCCGATGGCATAAAAACGGTCGTTCACATTGTCATAATCGCCTGCGTAGAATTGGTTGTTGGGGTAGGAGAAAATCGGTGTTACAACACCGGTTTCAACATTTACCGACGAAAGAGCGGGTGTAGTCACAATGTTGGAAAGGCCATATAACGTGTTCGCTGCGGTACTGAAACCCATGGCTGTCCAGTCGTTACCGGTGTTGCTTTGAATGGTTTCTATGCTTCCATCTGCGGTGCTGATGTAAAATATCAAATCCTCTCCGCTATGATCGTAGGCAAGGAAATTTCCACCTTCTGTATCGACTTCTTGAATGAATACCTGAAGCGTCAGATTAGCTGTTCCCGCCGCAATTTCTTGCGCTGATGGAATGTATAAGGGTTGCGCCACGGTATCGGAAGGAAGGAAGGTGCCGCCTCCCAACCATTGCAGGCCGGTGTATGATTCGAACAAGCTGAGGTCGGCTTCTAATTGAACAGTATCGCCCGCGCAGATGCTTATCGAAGTCGGCAGGTCGAGCAAATCACAAGGCGGCTGCGCGATGGTGCATGGCAGCACCGTAATCTGGTCGGACGATAGGCAGTTACCGAGTCCGACTCCGGAGGAGCATGGTCCGTCAACGCAAGCGACATAGGTACCCGGTTGTGTCACGGTGAAGTAGCGCGTGCTGTTGTCGGGCCAGGTGCTTTCAGGCCCACTGTAGCAATCGCCGCCCCATTCCCAGTAATCGCCCACACCGGCATCGAGAATGATGGAGTCTCCTTCGCAGAGATACACGGTGTCCGGACCAAACTCAATGAAGTCGACATACGGGTTGTAAAATATCCAGGAGGGGAAATTGGGAAGCGTAAAGAATAGCTCTTCCGTTTCACTACTGTAACTGAACGCGTCGGACGTCACTGTTGGCGAGTCATTGTTTGCGCAATTGATTACCCCAATGCTTGTTTGAAAACTGCTGTTTAGCCCGGTGAAATAGATTTTCATATCAGGAGCCATTTGCATGTAGAATGCCGAGATGTCATTGGCGATGACTTCCTGTGTCGATGCAACACTTACGCCGAGCTCAAAGGCAGTAACCAAATTATAGCGGATCAATTGTTGTGCACCGGTCGTTAAAGTTACTGCGGTGCCGAATAGATATTGCGAGTTGTGCGAGAATTCGTACGCCCCCGTTCCTATGGCGGGTAATTGTTCAAGATTCGACAATGCACCTGTGTTTAGGTCGAAGTCTAACAATAAACCGCCCGAGGTGACGACTTTGCTGCAACAAGGAAAGAGCGGATTGGCAGCAATGGGAGATGCTTTGATCGTGCCCGTTAGAGGGATGTCTGTTTCATAAACTGAGGAAAGCGTGATGCCTTGTGATGTGACACTGTAAACGCCAATGCCTGTTTCGTCTTGGTTGATGAGAATCCAGTAGTCCGTTCCGTTGGCGTGTCGAATGGCGCATAAACCTTCATACGAATAGTCATGCACGGGAACATCTGCTTCCACCACATCTCCGAGTCCATTGTTTAAGGACATGTCTATTTTGAAGTAACGAAATCCTCTTCCATTGGGCTGCAACGCCAATATCTCGGGAGTGGCATCTATGTAATGCTCTACTTCATCAACGGCAAATAGGTAGTACACATTCGGTTCGCCGGGGGCGGGAATGATGACAGACGATTGGGCAGCGCTGAATCCTCCACCCTCGATGCCTTGCATATCGTACATCACCTCATGGTTTCTGTTCCAGATGTGTCCGGGATCCTGACCGCTCGCGGGAATGCGTCCACCACCGTTGGAGTAGAATAGGAGAGTACCTGCCGAATCACAATAGGCTGTACAACCTTCATTGGTGGACATCGCGCCGGTTATTTGAACGGCCTCGCCCGAGTTGAAGTCAAGACCATAACCAAAGCCGAAATGCCAGACGTTGGCTTCTTTTTGAGATAAAAGGGTAATTGAGATAAGCACCAGGCTTACGGTAGTGGAAAGGAGCTTCATGAAAAAATGTGTTAGCGAATGATTGAAATGGTCCCTCTGTACTCGTATCGCTCTCCTGTTTTCAATGAATTCGTTGCAATGTAATAGGTGTAGACGCCATTGGGAATATAATATTCGCCGCCGCTTGCTCCACCGGTCCATGCCTGCGAGGGGTCTGTACTCGAAAACACCCGCTCTCCCCATCGATTGAAGATGTCGAACTGAAAATTGTTGACGTCGATGCCTGTGCCTTGCAACTTAAACACATCGTTGATACCGTCGCCGTTGGGCGTAAATGCCGAGGGTACAAACAGGTTGAATAGCTCATTTACGTTGATGACACCGTTGATGAAATCGGAGCAGCCATTCGATGAAGTAACTGCCAATTGCACCGGATACGATCCTCCTACACCTAGCGGAAGACTAAACGCAGGGCTTTGGTCCATACTCGCAAGTTCTTGCGTCGGCAAGGAAATCGTCCATTCCCACGTTTCGATGTCGCCCTCTGATAAGTCAATCAAGGTTACATCGGTGTTGTCGGCTTCGAGTATGAGTGGATCGGTGGTGTAATTGGCTTGGGGTTGCGGAAACGCTTCGAGGTATTCAGTGA
>JBILIX010000028.1:0-12701 GCA_044368835.1 Flavobacteriales bacterium
AGTTTGCCTACGACATCTGGGGCGACGCTGTGAACCTCGCCTCGCGCATGGAGTCATCGGGCGAAGCCGGACGCATCAACATCAGCGCTGCAACCTATGAGCGCATCAAAGACAAATTCACGTGCAGCTTCCGCGGTGAAATAGAAGCTAAGAACAAAGGCAAAGTAGGAATGTATTTTGTCGAAACACCATAACCAATACCAATCCAACCACGATGCTAAAAAAATTCTCCCTCTGGGAAATGGCCATTCTGACTATGGCTGTGGTCGTTATATTCTATACTGAATACTTGTTTGTAGTTGAAAAAGATTACAACCGTGCACTCTTTATAGGACTGTGGCCTCCCACTATGCTCCTTTTGCTCATTTACCTTAACACTAAAAAGAAGTAATACCATGGAAGAGAAAACAATGCTTATTCTAAGCGCCGTCATCGCACTGCTCTATATGGGATTCATGTATCAGCTGTTCAAATCGAAACAGCACGTTGAGGAAGATTGATATATGTAAACTCCACTAGAATGGAAAGGGCAAAAGCGATAGTCTTCCCTTTTTAGTGGCGAATGGCGAATGGCGAGTGGCGAGTGGCGAATGAAAAAGGCCTGACTTGGTATATCCACGTCAGGCCTTTATTTGAATGTCCCGTGTTAGTTTGTAGATGTTAACCTGTCCGTCCTTTTACTAAATAGCCACTAGCCACTAGCCACTAGCCACTAGCCACTAGCCACTCGCCACTCGCCACTCGCCACTCTCATCGCGTTCCTTCCATCAACACCGCTACGATCTCCATCGCCGCAACACTGATCTTAGTACCCGGGCCAAAAATGCCCACGCAGCCGGCGTTGTAGAGGAAGTCGTAATCTTGTTCGGGTATGACACCACCTGCTACGACAAGAATGTCGGGGCGGCCTTGTTTCTTTAATTCTTCGACAAGCTGTGGCACGAGCGTTTTGTGCCCGGCTGCAAGCGATGATGCACCCACTACATGCACATCGTTTTCGATGGCCTGGCGCGCTACTTCTTCGGGGGTTTGGAACAACGGACCAATGTCGACATCGAAGCCGATATCGGCGAAGGAAGTAGCAATGACTTTCGCCCCGCGATCGTGACCGTCCTGCCCCATCTTCGCTACCATGATGCGCGGTCTGCGACCCGCGAGGACGGCAAACTCATCGCTCATGCGACGTGCTCTTTCAAAATCAGCATCCATAGTTGACTCGCTCGAATATACACCCGATACGCTGCGAATGGTCGCACTGTATCGTCCAAATACTTCTTCCATTGCTTGAGTAATCTCTCCCAAACTTGCGCGGTTGCGCGCCGCGCTGATGGCAAGCTCCAGCAAATTGCCTTCACCCGTGCGCGCTGCATGCGTTATCGCCTGCAAGGATTCTTGACACTTCAATTCATCGCGCTCACTGCGCAACTGCTTCAATCGAGCTACTTGCGACTCGCGCACGGCGTTGTTGTCGACGTCGAGAATATCCATCTCTGTCTTGTCGTCTACCTGGTAGATGTTCACGCCAATAATCTTGTCCTTAGCGCTGTCGATGCGCGCTTGCTTGCGCGCTGCGGCTTCTTCAATGCGCAGCTTCGGTAAACCGGCTTCTATGGCCTTGGTCATGCCACCCATCTCCTCTACTTCTTGAATGAGCTTCCACGCGCGCTCCGCCATGTCGTTGGTGAGTTGTTCAATCACCTTGCTGCCTGCCCACGGATCGACGGCTTTCGTAATATCGGTTTCGTCTTGAATGTAAAGCTGCGTATTGCGTGCTATGCGTGCGCTGAAATCGGTTGGCAATGCAATGGCTTCATCGAGCGCATTGGTGTGCAACGACTGCGTGCCACCAAAGGCTGCGGCCATAGCTTCAATACATGTGCGCGCCACATTGTTGAATGGATCCTGCTTCGTCAAACTCCAACCACTGGTTTGGCAGTGGGTGCGCAACGCCATGCTCTTGGGGTTCTTCGGATTGAACTGCTTGATGAGTTTCGCCCAAAGCATGCGTGCAGCACGCATCTTGGCAATCTCTTCAAAGTGATTCATTCCTATGGCCCAGAAGAACGATAGTCGTGGCGCAAAGTCGTCGATGCTCATACCGGCTGCAATACCTGCACGCACATATTCCAATCCGTCGGCAAGCGTATACGCCAATTCGAGGTCGAGCGTGGCACCTGCTTCCTGCATGTGGTAACCACTGATCGAAATCGGATTGAACTTGGGCATATGCTGCGAGGTGTACTGAAAAATATCGCTCACGATGCGCATGCTCGGCGCGGGCGGATAGATATAGGTGTTGCGCACCATAAACTCCTTAAGGATATCATTCTGAATGGTACCCTGCAATTGTTCGGGACGAACGCCCTGCTCTTCCGCAGCTACAATATAAAAAGCGAGAATCGGAATAACCGCGCCGTTCATGGTCATCGACACGCTCATCTCATGGAGCGGTATGCCGTCGAATAGCACCTTCATGTCGAGAATGGAATCGATGGCTACACCCGCTTTACCCACATCGCCGACCACACGAGGATGGTCGCTGTCGTAACCTCTGTGTGTGGCCAGATCGAACGCGACACTCAGCCCCTTTTGTCCGGCAGCCAGGTTGCGACGATAGAACGCATTCGATGCTTCTGCCGTGCTGAACCCCGCATACTGGCGAATGGTCCACGGACGTATCGTGTACATGCTAGCATAAGGTCCGCGCAAATACGGCGGTGAACCAGCACCAAATTTTACTGTATCAGATGAATTGCTTTTTGGCGCTTGGCCAATGTCAATCTTCGAAAAATCAATACGCGCCATAGGTGAGGCGAAGTTAGAATATCGGCAGTAGTTTCAATTACATCACTCGGTAATTCCACTGATGCGCGTCGTTTTCCAATCCGCGCTTTAAGTGATCGAGGTAGGTGCTAACGCGGTCATCAAACGTTTGGCTTCCACTCGGATTGATAGTATAATCAACACCGTTGTGATGAATAGTGCGAATGGGAGCAATCGTAGCGGCTGTTCCTACACCAAAAGCGCCATCGAGCTTGCCCGCCTTCAACAGATCCACAATTTCAGCTACCGACACTTTGCGCTCTTGCACATCGTAGCCCCAATCCTTGGCAAGCTGCAGCACGCTGTTGCGCGTTACACCGTTGAGGATAGAGTCGCTCAGTGCTGGCGTCATAACAGTGTTGCCCGAAAGGAACATCACGTTCATGGTGCCGCTCTCTTCGAAATACTCGTGCGTTTGTGCATCGGTCCAAAGTACTTGGTCGTAGCCTTCGTCCTTGGCCTTTTGCGTTGGGTAAAGTGAAGCACCGTAGTTGCCGGCAGCCTTGGCGTGACCGGTACCACCTCGCACGGCACGCGTGTAGTTGGTTTCGATTTTCACCTTGAGTTCAGCCGTGTAGTATTTGCCCACAGGACCAGTGAAGATGACGAACATATAGGTTTCCGAAGGGCGCACGCCCACGTATTCATCGATGGCAAACATATGCGGGCGGATATAAAGCGACTCGCCTTCTCCTTTGGGAATCCATCCGGCATCAAGCTTAATAAGCTGCGTCAACGCTTCCATGAACAACTCAACAGGCAACTCCGGCATGCACATGCGGCGAGCCGATTCATTCAAGCGCTCAGCATTCTTTTCGGGACGGAAAATGAACACTTCATCATTGGAACTCTTGAAGGCTTTCAATCCTTCGAAGATGGCCTGACCATAATGCAGCGCACTGATAGCCGGGCTGAACTGCATGGGCCCATACGGGCGAATCTGTGCGTTCATCCATTGACCGTCGCGGTATTCGATAACGGCCATGTGGTCGCTGAAGATTTTGCCAAAACCGAGGTCTTCCCAGTTGACTTCCTTCAATCGGCTTTGCGAGGTTTGGATGACCTCAATCTTTTGAGTTGCTATCATTTAGCGAACGTTGTTAGTTTGAGCTGCATGTCAATTGATGCGGCCTTAGGCAAAAATAGGGGTGGAAAGTATATTTCCCTTGTCTGCAACTGAAAAATCCTCCTGATAGACTGTATAGAGGATTAAGAAAAGGGGGGTGTCGCAAAGATTTTTCTCGCAAAGTTCGCAAAGGGAATTGCACGCAAAGAGATTCACGCAAAGAGGGTTCGCGCAAAGATTTTTCTCGCGTAGCACGCGAAGGCTTATAGGATCAGGAATAAGCAAAGCACACTGAATTCCACATTGCGCTCTTTGCGTGAAATTCCCTTTGCGAACTTTGCGTGAAATGCTCTCTGCGTGCTTTGCGTGAAATTCCCTTTGCGAACTTTGCGTGAAATGCTCTCTGCGCTCTTTGCGTGAATTTACCTCTGCGTTCTTTGCGTGCAATTCTCTTCGCGAACTATGCGATAAAACTCCCTATGACAGGCTTGGACTGAACAGAAACTTATTCGGACTCACCAGCTGCGTCTTCACGGCATACATCACGATGGCTGCTGTATTGTTGACGCCCAGTTTTTGCAGTATGTTTTTGCGATGGGTATTGACGGTATGCGGGGATAGAAAAAGCTTCTCGGCAATCTCAACGTTGGTGTAACCTTCCGCTATGAGGGTTATAATCTCGAGTTCACGCTCAGTAATAGAAACCGCCTCGCAGTTGAATTCTGTAAGCTCCAAATCATTCACGTCTATTGACTCTTTGCGAATCGTATTGAGAATCTGTCCGCAGAAAAAACGACCACCGGCTGCGGTTTCGCGCACGCTGTCTACAATCTCATGAATGTCGCAATCCTTCTTGATATAACTGACAATTCCGGCGCGCAACGCATTCACAATCGTAATACCCGACTGCTCGCCGGTAATGGCAACGAAACGAATGTGCTTGTTCTGCTTATGAACTGCAGGCACCACATCGATACTGAAATTCTGCGCTGCGAAATCAATGAGTACTACATCCGGATTGAAGCCTTTCGCCATATCACGCAACTGTGCATCTGTCGCGGCTTCGCCTACAATCTCGATATCGGCATACTGACTCAACACCGTGTTGAGTCCGGCGCGAATAAGCATATTACTGTCGGCGATGATGAGTTTCATTCAGGCAAAAATACCTTATTAAAACCGATTCTAAATAATTTACGTACAGGAAGTTTTTCACATCACATGCGGTCGGGCATACCGATGCCAAGCAAACGCATGCCTTCTCTGATAACATCACCCGTTTTATGCGTAAGTGCCAAACGGAAATTGCGAGCAGCCTCGTTGGTTTCGCGCACTATCTGATGATCCTGATAGAACGTGTTGTAGAGCTTCGCCAAGTCGTAGCAGAAATGAGCAATGTCAGCCGGATTGTAGGTCGTTGCTGCGGTGCGCAACGTAGCAGGCCACTCGTAGATCTTGGCCACTACATCCAGTTCCGCTTCACTCAATGCATGAGCTGCGAAATTGGACTTGAGTGCATCGTAACCCGGATTCGCTTCTGAATATCGACGCAAAATTGCACGCGTTCGAACGTAGGTGTATTGAACCGAAGGACCGGTATTACCGTTGAAGTCGATGCTTTCCTTCGGGTCAAAAAGCATGTTCTTCTTCGGGTCGACGCGCAGCAGGAAATACTTCAGCGCAGCCATACCAATGGTGCGGTAGAGCTCTTGCCTCTCCTCTTCCGGTAGACCTTCGAGCTTACCCTGCTCGGCTGATACTTCGTGAGCCACACCGGCCATCTCTTCCATCAAATCGTCGGCATCGACAACAGTGCCCTCGCGCGATTTCATTTTTCCTTCCGGCAATTCCACCATGCCGTAGCTAAGGTGGTAACACTGATCGGCCTTTTCGAAACCGAGCTTCTTCAAAATCTTAAAGAGCACTTTAAAATGATATTCCTGCTCATTACCGACCGTATAAATCTGATAAGCCAAATCGGGAAAATCGCGGAAACGAAGGATGGCCGTGCCGATATCCTGTGTAATGTACATGGCCGTTCCATCTTTCCTTAATAACGCTTTTTGATCCAACCCTTCATCGGTCAAATCGATCCAGATAGAGCCGTCTTCCTTCTTAAAAAATGCACCGGACGCCAACCCCTTCTCTACTTCTTCCTTTCCGTTGATGTAGGTATTGCTCTCGTAATAGAGTTTATCGAAGTCAACCCCCATAGCCTTATAGGTGGATGCGAAGCCATCGTAGACCCAGCCGTTCATTTTCTTCCACAAGGCAATTGTCTCTTCATCGCGGGCTTCCCATGCGCGGAGCATTTCCTGCGCCTGTTGCATAATAGCCGTTTGCTGCGCGGCTTGCTCTTCCGCAATCCCTTGCGCTACCAACTCCTTCATTTGCGCCTTGTGCGCCTTATCAAACTCAACGTAATACTTGCCTACGAGCTTATCCCCTTTCAATCCCGATGACTGGGGAGTTTCTCCGTTACCGAAGTTGACCCACGCCACCATACTTTTACAGATGTGAATACCGCGGTCGTTGATGATCTGAACCTTCGTAACACGATGCCCCACCGCTTTCAATATCTCGCTCACCGAATATCCCAAAAAGTTATTACGAAGGTGCCCTAGGTGCAGCGGCTTGTTGGTGTTGGGTGAAGAATACTCTACCATTACATGCGGTGCGCTTCCCTCTTCAGCAAAACCGAATCGTTCGTCTGCCAATGCTTCGGTGAAAAATCCGCTCCAGAAAGCTTCACTCAGCGACACGTTCAGAAACCCTTTCACCACATTGAATGCGCTCACAGCAGACACGTGCTCGGTCATGTAATTGCCAAGAGCCTCGCCTGTAGCTTCGGGAGAGAGTTTGGAAATTTTGGTAATCGGAAAAACCACCACTGTGATATGCCCGGCAAACTCCTTGCGGGTTTTCTGCAGTTGCAACTGAGCATCTGTCAGCTCAGTTGAGAATAAATCTTTACAAGCCTTGCGCACTGCATCGCCCACGATGGCGTGCATGTCGAATCCGGAAATCATCATAATGGCAAAGTTAGTGAGTAGTGACGAATGACAAGTGGCGAATGGCGAGTGACATATTCAATCCACTCGTCATTCGCCACTAGCCGTTCGCCTCTCTATTTAGATCCAAACAATCTGTACGCCACTCTCACCCCAACATAATTGGAGTTCTGCACCGGTGTGCCCAGTGTAGTGTACTTAGCCGACACATCGAAATCCTTATTGATTTGATATCCAACACCCACGGTGAAGCCGTCGAACACATCGTTATAGGTAGTAGTGGTTTCGGTTACTGCGTCGAATCGTTCGGTTGTAAACTGATACGAACCGTACTGCGCAAAAGCAAACGCACCCTTGTCGCGTTGCGCAAAATATGCCTTCACTCCTACTTGAGCCGGACGCAGCAGCGACTGCTTAAATACATCGCTTGCCCCCGGATCGATGGCAAAACTCACAATGCCATACTGACCAATGACATCCATTTTCTTACCCAATGCATAGCTCAGCATAGCGCTTCCGCCATAACCATACGGCGTATTCTCGGCCCAGTCGCCAAATGGCAACACGCCATCGGCACCCAATGTAAACGCCCATGAACGGAAGGTGCGATCAATGTAGGAGTTGGTATTCGTAACAAGCGGTAGCTCACGATCCACCAGCGAGTTTGCTTGAATCACGCTTTTCGGCAAACTATCGGGCTGAGTGAACGACTTATACTTGGCGGTGTAGGCTGTAACCTGTACTTTGATCAATACAATGTTGTCTTCCGACGTATTCTCTAATTGAAACAAGTAAATGGGGTCAATCAGGAAGTCGCACTTGTATTCTTCCAAAAACGCAAATTGTGCTCTGTTCTCCGCTTCGCGCTTCATCACTTCACGCGAGGAAACGAAAATATCTTCGCCGCGCTTTTTACCGCGACCTAGATACAAAGCCGTGCTCATGTCTTCGCTGGTGGTGGTGTATACAAACACTTCGCGCTTCTCGCTGATGCTAACATCGGCTAATACAGGACGCATCAAGACATCCAGATTGCTCGAGGTACCTGTTGCAGGGCGAACCATTTTACGCTGCGTGCTGCGCGTGCTGGTGTTGGTGGCACATGAAGCAAGCATCGTTGCTGCCACGGAAATAAAAATCAGTTTTCGCATTTCAGATTATTGGATGAGTAAACCTAATCCCCGATGCTGAGGCCAAATCAGAGGGCGAAGGAGAGTTTCGACCAAAGAATGTTAGTAATGACTAGTCACTAATCTCACACACCATACACCTCACACTCCCCCCGCCATATCGCTCGATGGTTGGGATGGGGCTTGAGAGGATGGTGCCGTGCTGTTGCAACGCGCCTAGGGCCGGGCCATGCAAGGCGGCCTCGGCAGCGGCCGACATGAGAATGAACGGTTTCTTCTTTCGATTGAATACTTGTAGAATGTTCCCGGCAAACGAATGCATCTGCTCCTCGCTGATATCTATGAGTTCGCGGTTGCCTATGCGGAGTGATTGCTCCACCCTGTCGCGTTCAGCGGCATCATCGATGCAGGAAGGGCACCACAGGGCAAACCCCTCGCCTACCGACATCATCACATTGGTGTGGTAAATGGGCAAGCGCTCTTCACCAACCGTTTGCAAGGCCGAGAATGTAACGGGTTCGAACTTCATCTCCTTGCACCAGCGGTGCACCAAGCCTCTGTCCGTACGCTCCGATATGGCGGCATAAGCCACGCGGTTTGCCCGATCGAGAACCAGACTGCCCGTCCCTTCAAGAAAGCGGCCGTGGTTTTCTTCGTCCGATAAATCAAGCGCACAAAGTGAAAATGGCAAAGCCAACCAGATATCCAGCCCTCGCTCCAGCCGGCGGTTGGCTGCAAACATGGGATAGAGCACATGGCCCTCTTCATGAAAGCTCGCCCAGTTGTTGGGGAAAATGCTATCGGGTGTGTGCGGTTCGGCGGTGTCTTGCACAACCACCGTTTCGATATCGGCCGCATGCAATGCCTCCACCAGCGCATCGAACTCCGCTAACGCAGCTGCGTGAATAGCCACGGCATCCTCGTTGGCTGTTTGCGGCTGAAAATAATTGTTGACCGCAGTTTGCGCGTTGAGCGCGAAGGCGGCCGGGCGAATGAGGAGGAGCATGGGGGGAATTGTTGATTTCGGAATGCGAATGTACAGGTGGTGATTGGATAAGTGCAAGGTGCGAGGTGCGAGGTGCGAGGTGCGTGGGCCGAGGTAAGGCAACGAAACAGCTTTAGCCTTGGCAGTTCATTGCCTTTATGTTGCATTCATTGGTTATTCGCTTTGGCATTCAAGCCCTTTAAAAAAATCCATCCGCACCCGCACTTCGTACCTCGCACTTCGCACCTCCTTCATCCGGTGGCCGAGCGAAGTCGACTTGGGCCGAGCGAAGTCGAGGCCGTAACCTTTCCCCCTCCCCTCCCGTAGAAAACCCCAAATACTCATTTTCAACCAAAGCAAAAAACGGTGAATAACAAAACAAAATGCATGGCGCTGCTCCTGATGATCGTATTCATCTGGTTTGTGGCTTCCTGCAGTAGCCTCAGCAAGGCCGGAGCGGATATCGAGGGAAAGATCGTGTACGAAATTTCGTACCCGTATGAAACGCCTTCGGTGATGATGGACCTCTACCCCAAAGAGATGACTGTAACATTCAAAGACAACAAACTGCATTCATCCATCAAGTCGGAATACGACATGCTCACCACCGACTTCATCGTCGACAACACCCAGAAAGAGTTTGCCCAGCTGCTCAAAAACATGAGCAAGCGATCGGCCATGAAAATGAACAAGGAACAAACGATGCTTTGGTTTGATGAAATGCCGGGTTATCGCCTGGAAAAAACGACTGAGACCAAAATCATCTGCGGATACAAATGCTACAAAACCATTGCTCACCCGGAAGACCCTGCCAAACCTACTATAGACATTTATGCTACCCGCTCCATCGGACTCGACAACAGCAACTGGTGGAATCCTTACAGCGATCTCGAGGGATTTATGATGGCTTACGACGTTGAGCAATACGGCATTTGCATGCGCATGAAAGCCAAGCTGGTTTGCTTTGAAAAAGTAGAACCAACCGAATTCGACATACCCCAAACCTACACCATGACAGACGCGCCGACTATGCAGGGACTGCTCACGGAGGTGGTGGAGACGTATGTGAAGAAGTAGCCATCAAACTGCCACAACTGCCATCGGCTTTTCTCGTGGTAAGGACGCACTGCAGTGCGTCCTTGACCGAGTTGTTATGATAAGTTTGAAGGGGCTACAAACCTTTCACCTCTTGGATCTCGACGTCCACCCCATCCACATCTTCGGGATTGTAATTTGCGGACGTGAATTTCAACTTTACTTTCTTGGGCTTGCCCGCTTTACCTGCTCCAATCTTAACGGTCGGTGCATTCGATGTATAAACCACGCGCAACTCATCGATAAAATTGATTTCGAAACGTACTTCCACCGGCTGCGGGTTGGAGTTTTCGATGCGCACCAACAACACCTTGGGGCTCTCCTTCTTCCAGGGCTTCTCTTTGCCCCACTGCGTGAAGATCTGAACGCTGTCGGCAGCCGTTGACAATACAAACTGCGCCGCTGCTTGCTTCGATGTAAAAACGAAAGCACACAGAATCAAAAAAAAGGTTGTTGTTTTCATATCCCGAAAATAAAAAATCTTTTTGTTGAAATAACGCGTAACCCAATACATAACCACTGCGTTCAACCCCCTGTGCTCTCGTCACCACCAACTAGCGTAGAGAACTTGCGGGTGGGGACAAGCACGGGGAATGGAGAATGGAGAATGAAGAATCGTTCTCCTCTCCAACTTCTCCGTTCTATATTCTTTCATTATTTAATGAAACAGAAAGTGAGCAATGATGCATGGCTTTAACCATGGCACATCGTACTTCTCCATTCTCTCACGAGCTGTAGGAATGAGAGCGATAATCAGCATGAGAATGATAAGCTTCACACCCTATCACCTATAACCTCTCACCTTTAACCTATCACCTATCACCTGTGACCTATCACCAATAAATTTTCGCATCATTTGAACGCCACAATCCCTCGCATGTACCGCATATCAAATCCCACTCGATATGCACCTTCTTCGCAACACTCTCAGCTGGCTTCGCAGCGATGGACGACATTTTCAAATCATCGCTCAAATTAGTTTTTTACTCTATGGTATCTTACTCCTGGGTTGGGATGCCGATTGGAAAAATTACCTCGCCATTTTCTCAGGCGTATTGCTTGCACAAGGCCTTGCCATCCGATTTGCAGGCTACCCCATGCACTCGCTGAAAAGCGCCCTCATCACCGGCCTTGGGCTATCGCTCCTCATGAAGGCCAACGACCCGATGCTGTTCCTATTTGCCGCACTGCTCGCCATCGGCATGAAGTTTCTTTCGAAGGTGAAAGGCAAACACCTTTGGAACCCGGCCAACTTCGGCATTGTGGCTGCAGCTTCGCTCAGCGGAGAAGCGTGGATATCGCCGGGGCAATGGGGCAGCAGCGCCATCATCGTGTTGATAGTAGGCACCGCCGGACTGGCTGTGTTAAGCAACATCAAACGTCTCGAAACGGGCGTTGCATTCATACTCACGTTTGCCGCATTGGAATATGTGCGCACGATACTGTATCTCGGTTGGGAACACGACGTGCTTCTGCTCAAACTCAGCAACGGATCGCTTTGGCTGTTTGCGTTCTTCATGATTACCGACCCCATGACCACGCCCAACCACCGCAAGTTGCGCATCGTGTGGGCCATGGCTGTAGGTGGCATCAGTTTCTACCTCGCCAATTTCTACTTCATCAACGGTGCTCCTTTTTGGACACTCTTCTTCCTCACTCCCTTCACGCCACTGCTCGATGCTCTCACGCCGCACTTAGCAGCATTCTCATGGAAAAAAACAAATCAACCCATTTCAAACCTTCAAAATTCAATACGATGAAAACCATGATCCATCTCTCGGTATGGGCGGCCGCGCTGCTCCTATCTATGCAAGCCCACGCCTTCTGCGGATTCTACGTAGCCAAGGCCGATGCCAGCTTGTTCAACAACAAAAGCGAAGTCATCATGGTGCGCAACGGCAATCGCAACGTGATTACCATGAGCAGCGACTTCCGGGGCGACCTCAGCGAGTTTGCTATGGTAGTGCCGGTGCCAACCGTGCTCGCTGAAAAAGACATCCGTGTGGTAGAGCGCCGCATTTTCGACGTGCTCAACGACTACTCGGCTCCGCGCCTCGTCAATTATTACGACAACAATCCATGCGGTTATGACATGCGCTTGTACGAAGATTCATATTCGATGGCAGTTCCTTCCATGGCCAAAGAAGAGCTTGAAAGTAAAAAATTGACCACCTTCAAAGGCGTCCAAATCGAAGCGCAATACGACATTGATGAATACAACATCATCATCCTGTCGGCGAAAGAATCGGATGGTCTCCAACTATGGTTGGAAGCCAACGGCTACAAAGTTCCGGAAACTGCTCGTCAGGTACTGGAGCCGTATGTGCGCAGCAACATGAAATTCTTCCTGGTGAAAGTGAATCTCGATAAGGTGAAGAACCGCAACAGCGAATACCTGCGCCCCATCCAAATTCGATTCGACCATGCGAAGTTTATGCTGCCTTTGCGATTGGGCATGGCCAACAGCAATGGTTCGCAAGACATGATTGTGTATGCGCTCACCACCGAGGGCCGCGTAGAATGCACCAACTACCGCACGGTGAAAATGCCCACCGACCGCAACATTCCGCTGTATGTTGAACCCAAGTTTG
>JBILIX010000252.1:0-3839 GCA_044368835.1 Flavobacteriales bacterium
AATAAAGCCAATCATTTCCAACTCCATTTGATCGCTAACACGAACCAAAACGGGTTGATTGAACTTTTTCTCCTTGCCAACAAATGCACCAAGCACATCAGAGATGGCCTTGTAGAGGTTGTTTACGCCGGGAATTTTATCGAGTAATCTCAGAAACCAGCCCTTGATGCGGTCGTTGATGAACATGCCACCAAACCACCCCATAACGAACAAAACCAGGAGCAACATCAAAATTCCCCAACCCGAGAAGTGATCTCCCTTGGTCAGCATTTCATCTTCGTTGTAGAGAATACGCGGAACAATGCTGTCTAAAAAACTAAACAACTGAAAAACAATATAGCCCGTTCCAAACACTGGCAGTGATATGAGAAGACCGTTCAGCACGTACTGGACAAACTTTCTCAAATAGCGATTTTTCATTGCGTTGGGTTTATGCAGCAAAGTTACTCCCGCTTCGCGCAATGCGTAACCTTACGGAAAATATGCGGTATAAAGTGACCGTAAAGACACCAAGTGTCGAACCATGACGAGTCGCTTTCCAACATATTTGTTCTTTCTACTGCTTGTATTGGTGGGTCGCATCAACTCACGGGCACAAGAAGTAATGCTCACTTGCGATGAACCATCAGGATGCGCTCCTCACGGTGTAATCATCAACGCCGTCGGCGCAGATGGCGCCCTCATCAACAACCCTCAATGGACTGTTACCGGCCCGTCGGGGAGCACACTACAATCTGCGGTAAACCCATACGTTGCCATTTTCAATCAGCCCGGCGCGTATGACATTGCCATTAGTGCAAACGGATCTACGCATGTTTTCGAAAACTATATTACCGTTTACGCCAAGCCTCAAGCCGGTATTTCGGCCACAGACGGCGCGGGTTGTTTGCCCTTCTGCACAACACTTTTGGATGTGTCCACGCCGGGTTCCGGCGCCATAGTTTCCAGAAGCTGGGATTTTGGCGATGGTGAAACTTCGTCTGAAGAAAACCCGAATCACTGCTACGAGGACATCGGCGTTTACACGCCGGTGCTCGCCATTGTAGACGAAAATGGCTGCTTTGCATCAGTCTCGGCTTCTCAACTTGTAACAGTCACCAACAATTTTCCGGTGTCTTCTTTTACCATCGGGTCACAAAACTCCTGCAATTTGCCTGCAGCTATAGAATTTACAGCCGCATCAGATCCAACCATCACGAATCACACCTGGATTGTAAACAACCAGTCATTGGTAGGGGGAAACGCAACTCAACCAATCGCCTTCGACAACGTAGGCACATACACTATCTGTTTGGCTGTTGAGAACGCCATTGGATGCGTTGATACATCGTGCCAGTCAATTACATTGTCTGATGAACCTTCCGCACGATTCACGTTTAATCGTGATACCATTTGCGCGGGACAAACAATTTCGTTTAACAACCAATCCGTGCCACTGCCAAGCTCGACCGAATGGGATTTGAATGGAAATGGAACGACAGACGCAACGCAAACAAACCCAACCTTTACCTATAGCACGCCGGGGACCTACGTAATCACAATGACAGCGCACTACGGTAACGCGTGCGCCATTTCTATTCAAGACACTTTGTTTGTGGCGGGTAACCCAACCATTGACTTTGCCGGTTCGAACCTCGTTTCATGTGCGCCGCCTCTAACGTCGGTCTTTACAAACAATGAAACCTACAACCCAGCATTCGAATACGTTTGGACCGTGAACGGTGTAGAGGTTGGCAACACGCACAACCTAACCTATACGTTCAATGAATACGGTTCCCACGACATTCGCTTGCGTCGACTCAATGAATTCGGGTGTGAAAGATCTCGCAACAAGAACAATTTCGTACTTATCGACTCTCCCGATATTTCTTTCGATTACGAAGAGTACTACTGTGTTGGGGAAAATGCAGTGGTATCGAACATTACCACAGAGGCAGGTGAAACCATCATTGATTATTCGTGGGACTTCAACGGCGACGGCGAAGAAGACGCAATTGGCCCCAACCCAACCTACACATTCGAAGAAGCGGGTGAGTTTTACGCTACCCTCACCGCAACTATGGCTAGCGGATGTGTTTCTATTGACACAACCAACACACCTCTCACTGCATTAGAATCTACAATACCCGGTTTTTCCGTGTCAGTGAACGAGAGCTGTGCCGGTGAAACTTTTATGTTTTGTACGGAGTTCAATGCAGATAATACCTATACGTGGGACTTTCACGACGGTACTTCGCCAGAGACAATGCTTGCAGTTGACAGTTGTGTAACGCACCTCTACGAAGACACCGGTTATTTCGATGTTACATTGACTGTATTTAATGGTGCCTGCAATACCTTCTACACCATTGAAGACTACATTCATGTTGTGCCGCCATTGGCTCTGTTTGATTTTGATGTTGTTTGTGAAAACTACACTGCACATTTTCAGGATTTATCCATTGGAGGCGATTCGCTCGTATGGGACTTTGGTGATGGTAGCCCTTTTGTTATCAATGAGAGTAACCCAAGCCATAGCTATGCTGAGCCCGGGCAATATTCCGTTGTGCTCAGTGCATACAAGGATGGGTCACTTTGCTACGACACCAAGGTTTTGCAGGTAGCAGTAGCAGCACCCTCCGCTGATATACTTCTTGCGCCCTCCATTGGATGCGCTCCGCTATCGGTTGCGATTGATACAGAAGCATCGAACGATTTCTGGGAAATCACCATTGAAAACGGTGATAGAATTACTGCACAGCGTAACGACAATCCGCTTGCAGCAGCATGGAGCATTGCATACGAACACAACGGTCAGGTTGATGAAACCTCCTCCAACGATCCCGCCTCCTTTGATTGGCCCAACCTGATTATTGAAACAGCGGGCACATACGACGTTAGTGTATCTGTGATTGACGCCCTTGGGTGCGCCGCAGAAACAACCTACACCGACGCCATTGTAGTATGGCCGGGCGGCGACTTTTCATCGTTCACCGCACAGGTTGTTAATGCATGCGACAGCGGTGGGGTGGTGGTTCGAGCGGAAGCCTTAGACGCCAATGCAGCTTCATGGTCGTGGTCATTTAGCGACGGTGGAGTTGCCAACACGCAAATTGCAGAGCATCGATTTACGGCTCCCTTTAACTACAACGAGGGCATTAACTGCACACTGTCCGTTGCCGACACCAATGGATGTGTGTCATCGCGAAGTTTTGCGTTTGACGCCGTATTGCCGGCACAACCCGCATTCACTTGGCAAGCTCCTCCCGTTTGCCGAAATGAAAACATCTTGTTTCTAAACAACAGCCTCGCGCCAACAGGAACAACCTACGCGTGGAGTTTCGGCGATGGCAGTCACTCCGCGGAGGCCGATTCTATAAATCACGCTTACTCCGCCAACGGAAACTACGCTGTTTGCTTAACTGCTGTCAACTCCGTTGGTTGTGCAACCAGCGTATGCACAACCTCCGACATTGAAGTGTATAGCCCCGTTGCTGAGGCAAACTTTACGACTCAACTTAATACTTGCCTATTCGCTGTTACACTCGAAAATACTTCTGTTGAAGGTGGGACTTACACCTGGTGGGATTTTGGCGATAATCAAACCGGTGTAGGCGATACCATTTTACACACCTATCCTATCGGCGTGTATGATGTTCAACTCGTTGTAGGGGCGGCCAATGGCTGCGCCGATACGCTGGTTATCGAAGATATTCTGAACTATTCTTCAAGTGTGGGGCCTTTCACTCAAGTGCTCGACACCGCCAATTGTGCACCATTCGGTGTGACCTTTCAAGCCTTCAACCCAAGCGATCAATACTTTGACTACTTCTGGGATTTCAACGATGGGAATGGTGACC